>JALUTL010000396.1:487-2428 GCA_027016475.1 Candidatus Heimdallarchaeota archaeon | reverse complement strand
ATGAACCAGAAATTTTTCCCTTAACTTTTCTGGTGTTGAATCCTCTATTTTTTGGCCTTTATTTAAAATTATGAGCCTGTCGACAAGTCTTTCCGCTTGGGCGAGATTGTGGGTGGAAATTATGACGGTTCTTTTTTCTTTGGTTGTGATCTGTTCCAACAGTTCACGCAACTCCTTCTGTGCCAACGGTGATAGCCCTGACCATGGTTCATCCAAAAACAGTATCGGAGGATCATGGAGCATTGCCTTCATCAAAAGAAGCTTTTGGGTCATACCTTTGGAATAGGCACCGACTTTTCTGTCAAGAACATCTTCCAAGTTGAACAGAACTGCCAACTCGCGAATTCTTGACCTAAGGTCTTTCACATCATACAGGTTTCCGAAAAACCAAAGGTTGTCATAGGCAGTGAGCCTGTTGTAAAAACCCGGAGTGTCTCCCGCCAAACCAATTGATGCCCTTACTTCAATCGGTTCCTGCAAAATGTCATATCCATTGACAAGTGCCCCTCCCTGAGTTGGTCTCAAAATTGTCGTCAGCAAATTGATCGTTGTGGTTTTTCCGGCTCCATTTGGTCCCAAAAGTCCCACAATTTCACCTGATTCTATATTCACATCAAGATCGGAAAGACCGAGCCCTTCATTTGATCCGCTCCGATAGATTTTCGTTCGATGTTTGGCCAAAATCAGTTATGGACAGAGCATCTGTTAAATTTTAAGAGTTTTGAAATTTCCCATTACGGGTTGCATATTTCATCTTTACCTACTTCCGGAATTAAGTCAAGTAACTATAAAGTGATATATTACAAATCTTATGCTTTGTTAAGATGCTATTTCAAAATATCAAGATACACAAGGATATTCGAGATGTTGTTCTCGAAGAATTTGGCTTCAAAAAGGCAACAGAGATACAAACACGGGCAATAGGTGAGATACTGAAAGGCAAGAATGTCATTGGCATTGCTCCGTCTGGTACAGGCAAAACACTGGCCTATCTTCTTCCCGTCACAGATTTGATAATTTCAGCAAAAGTTGACCATAATTCACCGTTGGGTCTAATTATCGTTCCAACCAATGAACTTGCGGATCAGATATTCACTGTTGCAACTGAGTTGGGGAAAAAGGTGGATCTGTCTGTGGTCAATATCTCTGGCAGGCTTCCTTATCGTCCGTCTCGAGTAAAGGATGAGCATATAGATTTGGTTGTCGCCACACCCGGCAAGCTTCTTGAAGCAAAGAGAGAGGGGAAAATTGATATTTCAAAAGTTCGGCATATTGTGTTTGACGAATGTGATATGCTGTTGGACATGGGCTTTGTTAATGATGTTGCAGAAATTATAAAGAGCATAAATGATCACAAAACCTTACGCATTCACATGTTTTCTGCAACATTGCCAAAGGAGGTAGAGAAGGTCGCAAACTTCATTGTTGGAAAGCCAACACTAGTTGAGGTAACAAGGTTAGGACTTCCAAAAGGGCTGAAGCAACTGTCCTATGAAATGTTGAGGAAGGAGAAAAAAGATTTCCTATTGAAATATCTGGATTCAAACTATGATGAAATTGAGTCGGCAATGATTTTTATCCATTCAAAGGATGGGGCCAGAAGTTTGACGAAGTTCTTGCTCAAGAGCGAGTTCGAAGTTGAAGAACTTCATAGCGGTTTGACAAAGAAACAGAGGCTTAATGCGTTGGAAGCATTGCGTCTGGGTGAGGTCAAGTTTTTGGTGACAACTGAGCTAGGATCCAGAGGTTTGGATCTTCCCGATGTCAGCCATGTGATTAATTTTGACATACCGAGAAACGTGGAGGAATATGTGCACAGGGTCGGAAGAACCGCAAGGGCGGGAAGAAAGGGTCTAGCCATCAACCTTGTTTCACCTGAGGAACTTCATTTGGTCAACAAGATTGAAAAGGCGACTAAAAGCAAAATGCAGATAATGATGA
>JALUTL010000396.1:0-477 GCA_027016475.1 Candidatus Heimdallarchaeota archaeon | reverse complement strand
ATGAAGCTCCCCGCGGAATTGCGAATGACGGAATTGGAGATTCACCGTCAAGAAAAGGCAATTCAGAAACGAGAAGAACGAAAACGGAAACCCGGAGTGAACAGAGGCTGGTACAATGATTCCTACAAAAAATTAAGTCCTAAATCTCGGCATGGGAAAAAAGCCCTTCAATCAGGCAATGCTGACAAGGTATATACCAGACCAAGAACCAAAACCTCAACCAAACTCCGAAAGAACAAGAGGAAATAAAGGAGAATTACCTTAATTCTTATCAATAATGGTTAGAAACAGGACTTGTGTTCAGCTCTGTTCTGGTGGCCAACCGAGGAGAAATTGCACTACGTGTCATTTCAACGTTAAAGTCACATGGAATTGAATCAGTAGTGTTATCCAGCCCAATTGACAAAAACTCATTGCCTGTGCGCATGGCAGACCATGTTATTATGTTGCCTGGAGACTTGCCACACGAATCATATC
>JALUTL010000395.1 GCA_027016475.1 Candidatus Heimdallarchaeota archaeon | reverse complement strand
GTCATCAAGCTGGATAAAACACTAGACAGCATACGGAAACTCGGAGGGGCTCTGTTTGCCCACAAACGATACAACCATGTTTTCGTTTTTCACAACGGCGCATCATCGCTCTATAAGGACAGAGGATTTCGAGGATCATTGAAAGTATAGGAAAACATGTTCGCGAAAGGATATATGGATGATACATTTGTATCTAGCCATGCCTCCCTGTCTCTTTCACCTATCGGTTCTAGAGACGACAGGGACATCCGCTGATCCATCTCAGAACTCGCAGGACGCCATGCCTGTTCGTCCGTCATTGGCGGGATTTAATCCCTGCTGGGGTGCAGACGGCCACCGGTGATACACCGGCCGTTTCGGCCATCCCTTGGTACCCCATCATCGCAGTGATCCCTCGCGGGATGTCCTAGGGAGCGTCCATTGACGCTATTCTCTCCCACACCAAACATGTGTTTGGAGCAGTTGGTTACCTTTCGTTCGGATGGACTCACTGGTAGAAAGACCGTTTTTTCCGTACATCGGAAGGGCCCATGACTCATGAACTGATCTGTATCCTTCCATTCTGAATTGGTAAATTTCATATGTTATGAAGAGAGAACATGATAACCGTCTATGTCAAGAATAAAATTGATCAGTTGATTTTGGACGATTTTATCCAAGGTTTGTCGGGTCGATGGGCAAGCTATATTTGGAAGAAGATGGGCTTTCTTTTCTATTAATAAAAAGGATGTATCAGTATTTGCTCCAAATCACCTGTAAGAAGCAGATGTCGGAGGCTGAACAGGCAATTGCCGATTCATCACCTTGAGTATTGAATTCCAAGTCAAGGAGGACATTGAGAAAGATTTTGAATATGAAAGATACATAGATCCTTCCGATCCACTAAGAAAATAAATTACAATCAAATGGATTTGGGTGGAATAACCATTACATCTGTGGATTCCAATGCAATAGACGTGACCTACTTTGCATTTCATTTGTTTTTGGATCTGTATTATCGATGCACATAGCCCTTCCAGTCCCAATCTTTCTTTTGGTTCGATGGCCTTGGCGCATTGACCCGGTTGCAAAAAGTCCACCTTATCGGAATGTTTGTCAGGACAGCACTATTGTCATTAAATAAATAAACAGTTCATCTCTTGAAAAAGGACAAACTTTTTTTCATGACCACCTATAGAAAATTGATGGACAAGCCAAATGGAAATGATCTGGCCCACTTTCTGTTTGATCCGAGTGCGACGGCCAAAAAGATTGAGGAGGCCCTGACCATTCTGAAGATCCCGTTCGAAACAGAAAATCCAGACCCCGAAAACCTCCATTTTTTTTTCAGGGAAAAGCCAGAGAACAGTCAAAAAATAAGTGTCCAACTCTTTCTGACAAAAGGCGAAGAATATCGCCTAAATGTTGCCACTTCCGTGCTGTTTTCATCAGTACACATTTCAGCCCTCCAAAAGTTGAGACGGGACGAAATGGACAGCTTTTTATTGGATCTGCACCTATGGACGCTTCCTCGAGAACCTTGGCTTCATTTGGATTTGGACAGGGAAAACAATTACAGCAATGCAAGATATGGCGTCAATTGCCCCCTATACACAGAAGAGTTTTCGTTGGGGGCCTTGGAACGCCAGATGGTCAAAGTCACGAAAATGGCGGAATTGATCAGAATACTCATACAAAAACATCTAAATAGACTCGCAGAATAGGTTGACATATGCATGCCAAGGGGACAATGGTCTTCATGGAAAAAAGCAATACATACACTGACGAAATCCACGACCTCATGAAGCCTCATGGATTTCCGTTTTATTCCCCTTCCACAATCCCGTATTCCTTCCCCCCTGTCGACAGGTATCCCCATCCAAAAACTGAGAACAAGGTGTTTCAGAGGTTTCTGAAACGCAAGGAGTACTTCAAAAAACTCACCAATGAAAATGGCAGAAGGCTTATTGCGGACAAAGTGATTGATGAAGCGGAAAGGATAGTCCACATGCTTTCACACCTGTTTCCAGATGCTTCAGACAAGGAGGTCTATTTCGAGCCTGATGATGACGGTACTGTACTTATCTCCGTTGAAATGGAAGGTATCGACATTCTGATTAATGTGTTTCCTGACAGCATTCAATACAGCATTGAGACAGCTCACGATCTCTATGTACATCAGATACCCTTGAACAACCGGGACAAGATGCTGGAGGACATCAATCAATGGTTTACCCAAACAACTGCCCAAAAATCACCATCATGGATGGATCGAATGTCGCCCGCTTCATTAGACTAGAATACATTGATACAACTGAAGACGGATCAAAAAGGGTTCAGTCACGGGGATTTGGAGGAAGTCAAGACAACCAGCGCTGCAAAGTGTCTGTCGATACTGATATGCTCATAAAGTTCATACGCACAACCTTGGATACCATCCTTCTGCAATTGAAACTTGACCCAAAAGACCATGCATTTGCAATTCTTAATGTCAAAGCTATCAGAAATGCCGTAGACCCGTCAAAGTTTGACCTCAAGAGCCCATTGGATGTAATCCACAGCCCGCTCCCAAACAGATGCTCCCATGCAGACATTGCCTGGCAGACAAAAACGAATGACGTGTTGAGCACCCACAAATACAAAAAACTGAGGAAAGAATTGGCAAAAATTGTTATCGGCATCATTTGATTTTACTATATGCTGAAAATGAAGTCTAGACCAAGGAAAACTACATGCTGCAAAATTGGACAATACAATTGAATGACATCATTCATAGTCGGAAGGCTTATATCATCGTCCACAAATATTTAGACATGGTCACAGTTAAACTGGAAAGGTGTAAAGGAGAAAGGCATATTGTTGACTATAGTCTAGGAGTTCCAGGAGTCCATGTCCCCATTTGTACCTGCGGCAAATACCGGATAAGGGGAGCTTGGACAGACGACATCCAGCAGGTGTTGCAGTATGTCTTGCAGAAATCACCGAAATATCAGGTCATTACGGACAAGCAATATGCGGCATGGGTGAAAAAGAAATTGGGAATCCCCCTCACCAGCACTGAAAGAACGCATTTGCAACGATTCAAGGAGAAAGCCAGAAAGATACTTGCCGACTGCAACGAGTTGCAAAAATTGTCCATTCTTGATTTCCCACTTTAATTGTTGTTGGTGTCGCCAGAATGCCTTACCGGTACGTTCAACTTGATTGGCCTACACTGAACGATATCCAATTATTTTTCTCCTGGGCGTGACCCCAACAAATGCTGATCGCGGCCTGTGTCAATGGTCAAACATACATCAGCAGAACTGAAACAGATCAAGCCTTGGCCTACAGCGTATGGGAAATAGCCCATTCCCATTGGCAAAAACAGGAATGTTTACTGTTTCTTTTTTCCCTCTCAACACGCAATCTTTTGGGAATGATAAAGTCGCACCATCATTACGGCACTGAAATCAATTCGGACAAATACCAAGCATGATACTGTAGAACACCATTTGATTGTCAAAAGCTGCCAGACAATCTTCAAAACTTGCAGGAAGCAACCTTCAGCAATCATCGATTTACTTTCTATTTGTTTACAATTCAATAATTATGTTTAAGACAGCATCAATGACACACAGATTATCCAGTGGTCAACAATGCTAAGGAAATTATTTGAGCCAAAGCTTTCCAACCATTATGATCTTGTTGCTGTTGCGCAAACACAAAAAATGGAACCAATTTACCTCAAATCAGTTGCAATGTCCAATTTGCGGAACTCAAATTAACTATGACAACATTGGGTTAACTTTGGAAGACAAGAAGGAACTTTACATCGTTTGCCTGAAACGTACATGCATCAATCGATTTTTGTCAGACCTGTTGGAAAGAAGTTAGACGTAGTGCGGAGGGAGAAATCCTGAGCAATTTGATATTTCTTAATTTAATTGGTGAGGTAATTATTCGTTGGGCAGTCAGAGTCAGAAATTTTGTGTGGAGAATGTTTAATTGGAGAAAACTTCAAAAGTTTAGGCAAGCAGTGTGGATACCTCATATTAAAACCATAAATGAAGGGCTGGAAGAATTTTTTTCCAAGGAAGCGCTCGATGACCAAATCGAACTGTATCCAGAAATGAAAGGAACCCAAAAAACAGACCATGAGCTTTTTGGAAAGGAAGTACGTGTCTATGTTCCCCTCAATTCCATCAAGAAGGAACATGTACCAATTGGGTTGACAAAAGCAACAATTTCAGTATCAAGGCAAAAAAGAACACAGTCGATCAACATATAAAGCAAGACATGAGAGAAGCCATAAACGCAGTTTCTGACAATGAATTGCTTCACATGTTCGGAGAAAGTTTGGAACATGCAAAAGAAGAGGAAGAAATCGAGCAGAAAATTGAACTGGTTGAAGACCTGTTCTATTATGGAGAGTTAAGAAAAATCTTCATCGAAATCAAACAACGATTTGGAGACAGGAAAGCTGACAGCAGAACAAGAAGTGAAATAGAAAGCATTTTCACTGACAGGCACAGAAAGCTTATAACTTCAACACGTTTGGTGTGGTCTATCGATGCTCAAAAAAACAGTTGGGATATGTTTTGCAGGGAATTAAGGTGTGGTTTGTACCTAAACCCAGTGATTGGCAGAAACCGAAAATAGAAAGAGATTGAAAAGTGTTCTTCTGCAACCAAGAAAATGAGATTGTATGCTACTATTCAGTCTCCAGCATCAAAAAGGGGAAGTTTCAGGAATTGGCAAAAAAAGGAACTGACCTGAAACTGCCCAATAAAACAATGGACGACTCAAGAAAATTGTATGAGGATTGGAGCAAGGGTTTGGGAGGACATTCAAAACGGAAAAAACCGAAGTCGCTTGACCTGCTGAAGTTCAATCTGCATACTCTACGGGACAGCAACAAAATTCCGATTGAGTATGAAATGGAAACGCTGTACACATTCCTTAACATCGAGCAGACAAGAAATCTGTTAAATAAGTACCATAACTTTTCGGACAATAAAGGTACTCCTTAGACTAGTATTTACTCGTACTTTTGCACACCGGGTTTTATTGGTTTCTAGACCACAAAGGTACTTCTTAGACGGATGGTGCTTATTCCACATACTATAGCGAATACATATGTGAAAACCCTGTTACATCTGCTGAACCATTGATCAGGGGACTTGAACAGTCTGAAATCAAGACCATTGTCCTGAAAAACGTTGATCTGGAACAGTTTCCTAACCTTGATCCAACTCTTTGCAGCATCACATTGACTGGATGCAACATCACAAATATCCCAGATACTATCAAAATACAGGTAAAACATGAATACCATGACCAAACCCGCAAATTCTACTTGCACAGGCAAAGGCAACTACTTAAACTGATCAGAAAACAGGAGGGAGGTACCATAAAAGAAGATGAAAAGCATGTCTACCTATACAGAAAGAATTGGCTGGTCGCTGCTGTCATGAAAACTGAAGGATCGATGTGAATGCTTCCGAGGGTAGGCATGGACAAAATCTATGTTCAATCCAATGGAGAATTAAAGATTCATTTCAAAAAAAATCCTTCCACGGGTTCCACATCCAGAATTCAAAAATGAAACTTGAAAAACAAACCCCCAATAATAATGCCCATACAACCTCTCACGACTTGAAATGTAGCAGCGGGGGCTAAACGCCCCCTAACACATAGGAGGTGATCCGTCTGCAGCTTCCGCTACAGACACCTTGTTACGACTTCAGCCAACTCATCGAGCCAAGTATCGTGACACACCAAAGCATGCCCCTCAACCAGACTCGACTCGCTTGCTGCGACGGGCGGTGTGTGCAAAGAGCAGGGGAATATTCAGGGCGTCATAATGAAACGCCCTTACTACGCATTCCACATTCATGAGGACGCTTCCAGTCCTCAATCCTTACTGAGACTATCTTTAGGGGTTGGCTTCGCCTTTCGGCGTTGCATCCCATTGTGATAGCCATTGTATGCCGCGTGTGGCCCTGGACATCAGGGGCATACAGACCTCATCTGGACGTCTCTTTCATCCTGTTCGACACAGGCGATCCCCACAAAGTTCCCGAACTTGCTTGTGCAATCGCTGGTAATTGTGGGTGACGGTCTCGCTTGTTTACAGACTTAACTGCGCATCTCACGACACAAGCTGCAATGGGCCATGCACCACCTGTCCTGATCTCCGGTAAGCTCATCAAGCTGACGTTCACAGATCAGGACGGTCCAGGTAAGATTTCCGGCGTTGAATCCAATTAAACCGCAGCATCCACGCGTTCCGGTGCTCTCCCGCCAATTGCTTTAAGTTTCAACCTTGCGGTCGTACTTCCCAGGTGGCGCGCTTAACGGCTTCCCTCCAGCACCAGGAAACTGGGTTTCCTGACACTTAGCACGCATCGTTTACGGCTAGGACTACCGGGGTATCTAATCCCGTTCGCTCCCCTAGCTTTCGTGTCTGACTGTCGGATGTGTTCCAGTGTACCGCCTTCGCCACAGGTGGTCCCATCAGGATCTACGCATTTCACCGCTCCCCTGATAGTACCGTACACCTCTTCCACTCCCAAGAAAGGCAGTTTCTTCACCACTTCGGTTTCGTTAAGCGATCCGCTTTCAGCGAAGACATACCTTTCCAGCTGCACACGCTTTAGACCCAGTATATCGGTCCACTCGGAGAGATGGTTTTACCGCGGCTGCTGGCACCATCCTTGCCCTCTCCTTTCTTCTGGATGTATTTACTATCCAGAACAGCCACCCGTGAGAGTGGCACTCTGCCTCACCGCATCACACTTTCGTGCATTGTGCAGTTTTCGCGTCTGCTGGACCCCGTAGGGGCCGGGACTTTATCTCAGTTCCCGCCTGCCGGCCACTCCGCTAAGAGCCGGTACCGATCATAACCTAGGTGAGCCATTACCTCGCCTACGAGTATAATCGGGGGCAGTCCCATCCTGCAGCCCTAACGGTTTGGGTGTTGGGCTTTTCCAAGTTTCCACACCTATCGGGTATTATCCACAGTTTCCCGTGGTTATGCCCGACTGCAGGGTAGGTTGACGACCTTTTCCTCAGTTTTTCGCCAAGCACCGAAGCGCTTTGACTCGCATGACTTAGTCTAAGACAGATAGCAGCCCGAGCCATCAGCATCAAATGGTGTAATTATTGTTTTGGCTGATTGACCGTACTGGTTTCCGTAAGGTTGTATGTGTTGCAATTGGTTTATGTAGCACACGTAAGGTGATATTCGCTACATTCCAAGTATGCGTGGGTTGTATGGGTATTTAGTAATGATCCAATGTTGGAGGCCGTAGCCGTCCTTGTTGGTCAGAGAACCTCGCACGGTTTGTGGTCTTCGGTTTCTCGGAGGTGATGGTATAACGGCATTGGATGTCCTCTCGTCATCATGGTTACATTCTGAGGGATGATACGCATGCCGGTAAGTGTAATGGTCAGTTACAATATTTATAGCTGTTGATTGGTTCGCCCGTAAGCGAATGGGTGGGAGGTGATGTTTGTTGACATATTACCATGTGGAGGAGATTTATATAAATCTTCATTTAAGTTCCTTGTTGAAAGTCGGTTGCATTGTTTGTTAGGGCAGGGTTTTGTCGCGGGTAACGGTTGTGATCGTTCGTGATGATTCACTGTTGTTGGGGAGTGTTTTTTTGTTTTTCAGTTGTCGGTATGGGAACATCTAAAAGGGGGCTATGGGAGCTGGCTTGGGTGTTCGTCGGGGTTGAGCGAATTTCGTACGAGCATGGGGATCGCGGGTTGCTTATTGAGGATGTCTGCCGGGAGGTGGTTTTAATGGGGAAATTTGGGATGAACTGCGGACAATTGATCATCATGTTAGACATAACGTATGCAATGGAGCACCATGTATGGGGGACTGTTTGGCGCCAAATGGTTGAGATTGCATATTTTTGGGGAAATGCGGCATGGTAAGATGATTTGAGGGGGGCACTGGTGAGGCGTTGGGGATGCCCGGCCATTGCAAAAATGTAAAGAATGGACAGACAGAGTTGGGAAGTGCAATATTTTGGGAATGAACGCAGTTGAAAGCTGTTCAAATAATTTTCATGAATTAAAAATTATGTGTTTTTCATTTTAGACGGTTTTTTTGGAATATTTTTTCGATTGTTTCAGAAAATGTTTATATATAATAATTGGAAAAAGTGGTACATCATGAAACGGGCAGTACTTTTATTTGTTCTGGTGCTTGTGGGTTCACTTCATAATGCATCGGGAGTTGTGTACACCCTGACAGACGAGACGGGTGATGTGATCAAGGTGACCTATGCCGCAGGTGCTCCAGTGATAGCAGAAGAGGACATTTCGGAGGGGTCTGTAGACATCAAGGAGCTGAAGCTGGATGTGCAGACATCTGGTGAGGCGAAGGCAAGCATGACGTTTGACGGAACCCCTGTAGTTGATGAGTTTCACTGGTATTTTGTCTCATTCAACCTGACGAAGTCATTAAACTCAACGCATTCGGTAGAGCTGTGGTTCTCTGGTTCTGCCGGTTTGGAGGATACCAATGTTACGGTCTACTATTTTTGGGCCCTGTACAATCAGGGCGAGTTTGTCTTTGATACTGAGGGCAACCTGCTGTTTGGAACTGGTGCATTGGAAGTGGAGCCGACAGTTGTTGACAATTCCATTGAGTTTTCATATACACTAGATGATCAGATCAAGCCCTATCTGGTGTTGGCAGGTTCATTTGACGTGAACGAGGGTTTTGGCACATGGGCGCAGGCGATGAAGTCTGACCAGCCGAACCTTATGTACAATGATACATCAACGGATGCGACCTTCTGGTATGATGTATATCCTGAAAGTGAGAATATATTCAGAAGCGAAGTAGATGGTATGGGCAACAGTACGGCAACGGGGACTACTGAGGAAAGCGAAGGTCTTCCGATTCCTGGATTTGGGGGCGTTGCGTTTGTTTCTGCCGTAGCTACAGTTGTTCTTGTCAGGAGACGTTCACAATCGTAGGGAAAAATATATAATCATATTGAAAGAAGCACATGTATGATCCGATGGGAATACAAATACGTTTATTTCAAGGTCAATACGAACGATTCACGGATAGAGGAGATGCTGAACACGATGGGGAGCCATGGGTGGGAATTGGTTTCGATTGTAGGAGGGGTTGGTGGTGAGCCTACAGAGGGGAAGGTTCATGCGTTTGTGTTCAAGCGTCCTGTTCATTAGGTTTTTGGCAGTTTGAGTTTGAGGAGGAATGCGACGAGGAGATCCATTTCGTCGGGGGATATTTCGTCGTTTTCGTCTGCAATTTCGAGGGCATTGTTGATGATTATGTCCTTGAGTTTGAGGAGTGTCTCCTTTTCCTCGTCATTTATCCGTCCATCAAGGAGGACGAGGTTGAGCTGATCCTTGAAGATCTTGAGGGAGAAGTCTAGTTCATTTATGAGCCGTTGTTCTTCTTCAGTGATGATTCCGTCGTTTGCGGCGGTTTCGATGATGTTTTTCATGACGCGTGCGACGAGCTTGTCGACATCCTCGATAGAATCCATCGAAATTACTACGGTTTTAATGGATATAAATGTGTGTAAATGGTGATGGGGGGAGATGGGGTTGAATGTTTTCCCTGATTTTTCCCAAATGTATGTTTTTCGAGGTTTTTTTTAATTTGGATTGAGCAATTATGTTTAGGTGAAAGCCACATGAAAGCCAAGTACAAATTTATGATTTCAGCTCTATTTTTCTTAGTGCTGCTTTGGGCTGGCAGTACGACTGCAGCCATTTCTCAGCAGCAAAATGATCAGTTCCACACCAATTGCTGTGACATCAGCCATAGACACAACTGTTCGGATGTACCTCTTGGTCCGCCGGGCAGTGGTACAGGAGGAGGCACAGGGGGAGGCGGTACTGGAGGTGACCAATTGGTCTATCTGCCAGTATCCATTGATTTGCCAGTAACCTATATTATTCTGTAGAAGGTTTCGTTTTGGCTTTTTACCTAGATTTGTTTTAGTTTGATGGTTTTGCATTTCTGCACTGCCCACAAAAGAGAGAGTCAGGGCAGTTTGGATAAGAGTAATTTTTGGCAAACCCCCATCATTGCAGTCAATATGGGAAGCAAGGTTTCAAGGGGTAGAGCTTTTTGGTGTTGTCATTTTGTTGACGATGCCAATATGGAGATTTCTTATCGTATTTATGAAATGTATGGTTAGTTTGAATATTGGCCATCACAAGCTTTGCTATGTGGTCGATTGGGGCATCAGATATTTTTAAATAGCGGAGAGCGTGTGTGAAAAGTAGAAGAAATAATGTCCCCAATTCCCTTTCGTTGGACAGGAAGCGCAAGGAGCTTTTGGTTGGGTTCTTGGAGGATCTGGAAAAGGATCAGGGGGAAAATGGGCTTCAAATTGCCATATATGGCGGTTTGGTCACGGGATTCTTTGTACCCAAGGTGAGTAACGTCAATCTGTTCATTTTGGTGGTGGATTCAGGGAAGTTCCTGGAAACGGCTTGTATATTCAGCAGATATGCGGACTTGAATTTACAGCCGGTAATTTACACGCCAGAAGATTTGCGAAGAGGCTGAGGCTGTTTCCGACTCGGCTTCAGGCGAAGCAGAGGCATCATGTCACAGTGTTTGAGGGGGATCATTTGACAGCAGTTAATGTTGAGAAGGAAGATATTAGGAAGCGTTCGAAGGAGGAGCGGTTGAATGTTCTGCTTCGGTTGCGGCATGATTATGTGCGTTTTTACCATGATCTCGGAATCTGGTTTTGAATCTCAGGAAATACTAGCCAACCATTTCTGTGCAGTTGTATTCCTTGTTGGAGGTTTCAGTTCATGAGACACCAAGTTCTGATGAATCAAGTGTTGTGTATGAAGCCATTGGAGAGATGCTGTCTGTTTTACCTCAGTCTTTGCTTAAGCTACTGGATGTGAAAAGGGGCAGAATCATGATTTGAAGAAATTGAGGGAAGTTGTTCGTGAGCTTTCGATGCTTCTTTCACAGTTGATTGACAGAGTGGAGGAATTGTAATACTTCCGTGGCCGTTCAGTCTTGTAGGGATGGATTTCATTTATTATTTCTATTTTCCGTTAGTTGCTCTGGCAGCATTGGCATCAGTGCATGTTTTCCGGTACCAGACGACCCAGATTAGGGAAAGGCCAATCTTTCGGGTTCTTGGGAAACTTATAGATGCCGAGATTTTCTATCTGTTCCAGGGAGGTTGGGATATCAATGAATTTGCCATAGCAGGGTTGATGTTCAGGGAAATAATTCTTCCAACCATGGGAGGTTTGAGGTCAATACAGAGTTGCTTGCAAGGGTTGAAGAGGAGCTTTCTCCTTTGGAGAGGAGGGTTGCCCATGCGTTGATCACCCAGCCTTTCCACAAGATTGGGCGCAATTTGGATTATGCGGAATCGATATGGCAGAGCCTGATTCAGAAAGGGTATCTCCATGATGTGAAACTGAATGAAAAATCCAGAATTGGTCTTACAACCAGTTGTCTCGGCAATATTACTGCTGCAACAATGTACACAATTGAGCAGTTGTAGGGCTTGGTTTTTTGACTGCAGAGGGGTTGTTGTTGCGGTGATGGAAGTGAGGTGACCAAACAACTTTGCTTCCGTTTTCTTTTCAGGGATCATAATCAATTCAGGTTCATTGCTACAAAAGGAGTCCAGTCATTTTTCCAAATGTTCATAACTTTGTGATGCAAGGAAGCCTTATGTTTGACATGGTTGTTGTCGCCTGTGACTGTTGCGGGAAGCATTATGAGGTGGATCGGTGGGAGCATGCCCGTACCATGATCGAGGCGATTGATGGTCATAGTGCGTATCGCCATGTCTATTTGTGGGAGAGGCGTTGCATCTGCGGGAACATAGTAACAGTTGAGGCGCAGGGGTTCCAGCCACCATGGTCGGAACTGGTTGAGGAATGGCATTATAGGTTCTTTGATTGTGAACGGGTGATGTGCAGGCAGAACAGTTTAGCATAGGCTATTTGTCTTTGAGGGAGATAAGAGCCTTTTCGATGGACAGAACCTGAACTACCTTTTCGAAGTACTCTGCGATCTGCCTGTTCCGTTCTTCCTGGGTTGGGGGCGAGATTTCAAGTTTGGATGTTTCCTTAAGAATAGTTTGGAAATCAGTCTTGAGCTTGTTGATGAGCGAATGTTGTTTTGACTGGGTTGCCATGTTGAGAGTTTTCTGTAGTAGAGGTTTTCCATCGTCCATGTTGCCTGAGAGAATGGTGACGATGGCTTCGAAGAGCGTTGCATTGAGAATAATGTTCTGGTTTGATTGTCTTTTTCCTTCCAGTTTGAGAAGCTGTATGTGGTTACGGATTTTGGCTTGGTTGGACTGGTCAGGATGGATGAGGTAAAGCTTGATTCGGAGTTCCAACGCCAAGACTAGGCAGATATATCTGGTTTGGGCTGAAAGCAGGTGATATTCTTCAAGATGAGATTCGATTTCCAAGATGGATGTGACCAGTTCGATGATTCCAAAGGTTTGTTTGAACAATGCTTCTGCAATTTGCTTTTTGATCAAGTTGGCCTTGTTTGTGGGGTTCAAGGTATTCATTTCGTCAATCCATTCGTGGAATTTCAGGTTATGCCGTGCAAAATGGAGGACAATGTCAAAGCAGATGTCGACCATTTCCTCTATGTTGTTGACAGATGACTTATGGATGTAGTATGCCTGTTCAAGTGCCTTCAATCCAGCCAGTACATTACCGAGGGCGATGGATATTTTTCCCGAGGTTTGCAATGCATTGGCCAGGAAATCTGGAGGGACAGTTTTGTTGGAATAAAGTTCAAGCCCCTTGGAGGAAAGTTCAGATGCAGTTTCAAGATTTCCGAGATACGAATGGACAATTGCCATGTTAGTAAGGATGAATCCTGTTCCGACAGGGGTGTTTGCCTTTTCAAACTGTTTTTGTGCCATTTGGAGCGTTTTGAGGCCTTTTTGGGCATCCCCCTTGTAGTAGTGGACAAATGCACTGTTGTTGAGAGAATAGCCAATGCCACAGAAATCATTCATTTGTTCCTTGTAGTGGATCGACTTTGTATATGCCTCCAACGCAACATGGTATTCTTCAAGGACACCATGATACAGCCCTTTGAGGTGATAGTATCTAGAGGAGAGGTATGGATTCTGGAAAGCGAGAATCATTTTCTCGTCCAGTGTTTCAAAAGATTGTTTAAACTGCTGGAAACGTCCAGTATAAAATTGGAGGAACGACAGGAGCATGTCCTTGAATGATGAGAGGTCTGTGTGGGGTTGAAGTTCAAGATTTTCCAGCAGTTGAATGGCCTGATGGTAGTTCCCTTCCCATCTGAGAAGGTACGCCCTGTAAAGTGGCATTTCTTCATCAGGATATTCCTTGGGAATTTCGTCCAACTGCATCGAACTGATTTTCAAAAGCAACTGGACATCCAAGGGCATTTTATTATACTAGAGACTCAATCTATTTTATTCTTTTGGCCTGTTTAGAAGGCAGTCAGGAATTGCTGAACCTCCTGATGGTTTCCGGCGAAACCACCCCAAAGCTGCCTATGCTGGACGGGCATGATGAGTGTTCCTGTGAGATCAAGCTGTCTGAGCTGTTTGAGGTTTTTTATGTGGGGAGGAATCTCTCGTATCATTGTTTTCCGGAGTTTAAGTTCTTCGAGGACAAAAAGGTTTGTCAGTTCAGTGGGGATGTAGAGTATTGGATTTTCACTCAAGTCAAGAACAGAGAGTTTTTTGAGGTTGACAAAGCTTTGAGGGACGGATTGGATGTGATTTTGGGCAATATAAAGCTCTTCAAGGTTTTCAAGGTCTCCAAAGGTGGTTGGAAGTGATGTCAATTTACATCGGTTGAGATAGATCCTGTAGAGATTTTTGAGTTTCCCAAATTCTTGGGGGATGTATTCTATCGGATTGTTGTCAAAATGGAGTCTTTTGATGCTTGGTATTCTGCAAATGGGCAAGGGGATTGAAGTCATTTTGTTTTCGCTGAAATCTATTTCCTCCAATGCGTTCAGTCCTTCAGTATTTTCAATGAAGGTTTCGAGCTGGTTGTGCCGCAGGTTGAGAAATTCAAGGGATGAAAGGTTTCCCAATTCTTCCGGTAGGGAGTGAAGTCTATTGTAGGATAGGTCAAGTGACCTGAGGTTCTTGAATTCGCCAATGATTGCAGGGAGTGATGTAAGAAGGAGGGATGAGAGATCCAAGTAGACAAGCTTGCCGTTTTCATATTCGACCCTGTTTCCTTGGATGTAGAGATCAAGTGCCCTTTCAAGCCGAGTAAGGATCTGGTAGTCAGATACTGTTTTTGCCATGGTGTTCATAGGAAAAATATGGGCTTGAAGTTAAAAAAAGATTCTAGGTGACACATTCGAGTGTTTGCATTTCATTGTTTCAATGCGGTCAAAAAAATTGATAGTTGCGGTTTTCTCTTGAGAAACTCTTTATTATATGATAGGGAAAATAAATGTAGATGGATACTGACTTGATCGGTTTTGCCTTGATTGCCAATCTGGAATCAACGGGGCCGATTTATGTTGTCGATACAGGGCTTGACCTATTTGATGCATCAGCCCAAGTTCTACTTGCGTCCCGGGTGGTCATTCTTTGTGGCATGGGGAATCAACGGACGCCGTTGCTGGAATTGCAAGGTCCAGTTCCCGTGTCGGAAACATCCAATGGCAAATATGAGTTCTACCTGTTTCAGATACGGAGTGACGAGCAAAATTTGCAGAATCTGCATTTTGTGATCATATTGATTTTCCATTCCAGCATGAAGAACTACCTTAAGAAATTGGAACTGTCTATTGAGCGGAGGCTTAGAAGTTTGGCGAATTCTCTTGATTTTGCAGGAGTGTCCACGACAGAGATTTCAGAATCATTCAAAATGGAAATTCAGGAGCGGTTGAAAACGGTGTTGGAAGAATTGAGGAATGAATTGGAGGCAATGCCAAAGGGAGAGTACAGTATTTTTGATTTAGGGTTTTTGGCAACGTTGGAAGATGACGTTGCACGAGTTGCAAAACAGCTTTTGTTGCATCCGGCAGGAATCAGCTTGGCCAAATTGCAGGCAGATCAGCATGCAATTGAGGAATTGATGCGCTTGGGTGTTGTGAAGATAGAGAATTCGGGAGAGGAACGGATAATAGTGCCAGTGTAGGAGTGGCTGTAATGAGCAAGACAATAACCGTTTATTCAACCAGAGGTGGTTCAGGAAAAACAATTACTTCAGTATCCTTGGCGATGAGTTTGGCAAAAAGAGGATTGAAGACCATCATGATTGACGTAGATTTGGAAGCCCCAAGTCTAATTCATCTGTTGCCACCGAAATCAAATCCGTCTCGCTTTTGGCCTGACTATTTGGATGAAGGGGACAGGGTTCAGTTAGGGGAGTTAATCCAACAAACCAGCATGGATAATCTGGATGTAATTTATACGTCATCACCGGAAATGGGAAAAAAGTTTCTGCAGACAAAGCAGAGGAATTGGTGGGAGCAAGCATTGAAGCATAGTTTGATGGCGCAAAAGAAGCTTTATGAAATGGGGTATGATTTCATTATTTTGGACAACCAGTCAGGTACTTCAATGAACTCTGTAAATAACATGATCTTGGCAGATATCAGTGTTCTCATTGTCAGGCCGACGCATTATGGAGTTGATGCGACAGAGACGTTTGTTCAGGAGCTATATCGTATTTTAAGGGACATGAAGCCTCGGAAGGACTATTTCGTGTGGAACCAAGTGCCTGATGTTTCCACGCCTGAAGAGCAGGATCTGCTGAATCGCTTCATTGACAAATGGAACAGGAGGTTGGAGGGCATGGGGCTTCACTATGGGGCAACTTTGCCTTTGGATAGGATGTTCAATTTGCAGCTGTTGAATGACATGGTAGAGGCAGCCATTTTCAGTGATTCTTTGGTAGGGCACAATATTGATGAATTTGTGGACAAAATGCTCAAGGAGTAAAGGAGTATTGGAAGAGGTCGAGCAATTTCGGACAAGGTTGGAAGAAAGAATTTCAATAACTTTTTTGAAATCTATAGTATTGGACAAAATAGCTGAATCGCTGAAGAATTATTGGAACCAATCAACTGTCAGGCTAAATCCCCCATTTCCGCAAATTGAGCTTCATGTTGATAGAGAGACTTCAATTCTGAACTTTGCCAGATTCCGATCGGAGGTAAAGGAGAAAGGGATAGGAAATTTGTCAGAGAGAACCATGGATGAATTGGCTTTTGAGTTGGAAGGTATGTCAGCATTTGCCCTTCGGACAATTGCGTTGCAACGTTTCACTCCTGCTTCTTTGACTGGGGAAGAGTATCTGCCGAGAGCGGAGGAATTGATGGAGCAGTCTTCTCGAGCATTCAATGAGCAGGAGATCTCTGTTGCAGCACGTGCCTTGATGAAACATGGTGGCAGGCACGAATTTTGGGGAAAGGTTGTTGGAAGTGCAGATCAAAAGAACAAAATAGCTTTGAGAATGGTAACAAATATTCTTTTGAATTCAACGTGGTGGAATCAATACTATCATTTCAGACATGGTGCAGTCTTGGAGTTTCGCATTATTTCAGGTCATGGCGTTCGATGGGGTGACCAAGGATTCATCGGGTTTGTAGAACCCTTTGTTGATTAGGGAGAAAAGGTCCAAAATTTGTCTGTAAGGTAATGCAACACCTTTATGACCTTTCCAGTTTCCATTGCCTTCATGTCTACTGCATCATATTTTGATATGCCTACTGCCAAAGGAGTGTCCTTTGTGTCTTCGAGGATGACGACAGGTGAATTTTCCGTAACTGATGGATCAATGTACGTGATTCCTGGTCTCATAATGTCGGCACCATTTGTGACAAAGCGAATTGCACCCTGATCAACTTTTACAACAGGCAAAGTAATCTTATGGTGCTTGAATGCATGAAGGGCAGGGAGAAGGTGTCCTTTGACCTCGATAAGTATGGGGCGGTCTTCGAATGTCAGCACTTTCCCTTCAGCCAATTCATATTCCTTAGTATCAGACTTTTTTGACAAGATAGAGGATGCGTCTGGAAGGAAGTAGTCAACACGTTCTTGAAGTGCTTTCTTTTCTTTACCAGACAAAATTCTCATACGGTGGGTCATTGATATTTGAAATTGGGGAGTCCATCTTATATGTATTGGCGTTTAGATGAGGCGAATTGTTGTACCAATTGGAGGAGCAAGAGCTTCCCGTTTGGTCAATTGACGAATTCTTTGTGCGAGGTTTTTACATTTGGTTTCTTCTCCATGGACGGTGATGAAGCGTTTAGGTCTTGGGTTCAGTCGTTTAATGTATTCAATTAGTTCATTTCGGTCGCTGTGACCTGTAAAGCCCGAAATTTTATGGACTTCCATATTTACCTTCAGCAAATAGATCCTTCCTGTTTCATCCTTCATTTTTATTTCCTTTGCACCGTCTTCAACCTTCCTTCCCAATGTTCCTTTTCCTTGATATGAGACAATTACGAGGGAATTTTTGGGGTCTTCAGCCAAGGCAGTGAAGTACTGCAATGAAGGTCCTCCTGCAAGCATTCCGCTTGTTGCAAAAATGATGCACGGATCACCCTCTACAATTTCTTCCCTTGTTGCATGATCGGAAATGTTGTGGAAGAAGGGGGCCAGGAACGGATTGTCACCATGCACAAGAATCCGTTCACGGAGCGATTTGGAGAGGAATTCTGGAAAGGCTGAAGTGATGGCATTTGCTTCTCGGATCATGCCATCAACAAAAACCGGCACTTCAGGAATTTTCTTGGTTCGGATCATGTCCTCTACAACAACCATAAGCTCTTGGGCCCTACCAACTGCCAAAACAGGGATAAGCACCTTTCCGCCACGACTAATGGTTGCATTGATGATATCCATCAACTGGTTTTCCGATTCCTCTCTGCTTGGTACTACATCCTCAGGATTTCCATATGTGGATTCTATTACTAAGGTTTCAAGTCGCAAGAATTTGTGGGCAGCCCTGTCAAGCGTACGAGATTTTGAGAACCTGAAATCGTGAGCAAAAGCAATGTTGTACAGTCCGTTTCCGATGTGCATATGCACAATGGCAGAGCCGACGATATGCCCTGCATTATGAAAAGTCAGTTTGACACCCAATGCAATATCAGTCACTTCACCATAATCAAGGGTGATAGTATGAAGGACGGCTTCACGGATGTCGTTTCGAGAATAGGGGAGTGGACGTCCTTCTGCTTCTGCGACATCCAAATAATCCAATTGGAGCAACGTCATCAGGTAGAGGGTGGGAGGTGTACAATATACTGGCCCCCTATAACCAAATTTGAACAAGTAAGGAACAAAACCCGCATGGTCAAGGTGTGCATGGGTTATCACTACAGCATCCAATGTGCTGATATCAAACTCAGGCAGGTCAAATCGCGGAAGATACTGTGCAGGAGCATCATACCCTACATTGACACCACAATCAACAAGAATGTTGGCATCGCCTGTTTGAAGGAGAGTTGAAGACCTTCCCACCTCCAAGTAACCCCCCAGAGCAGTGATACGGAGAATCTTGTCCTTGAAAAACGATGGACGGTTGATGACTTTGCCAATTGCCTTCAATGCCCTTTTGCGGTTTTCCGATTCGGAGAACAGTATATGACGGATAGATTTGATCATTTGTGAATCAATGGGGGGTGTCCGATAGAAATGGGGCCTCCATCGTGTTCGCTTGATGATGTCTTGGGCAACTGAATTCTCACCTGTTTGGAACAGTTCAGGTCGGTCAAGCTCAATGATGACTTCTCCCAAAGCATGGTCAAAATCAATGTAGGAAATTTTCACTTCCCCGCCAATTAGTGAACGGACGATTGTCTCAGCTTCTGCAGGATCCATTCTGATAGACGGATCGCTGCGGATCACTACCCGACGTCGAAGTCGCTTCGCCAATTGTGAAACAAATGATGGTTCGCTGACAATGACTTCGATATTTTTGGAATAAATTGCGACTTCCGAACCTTCAAATTCAATGTCAGTTATTTTTGCAGTTGATGGAATAGTTTGTTTGACTTCAGCCTTTATTTCTTCAAGAGGTCGATAATCCGCCAAGTAGAAAACCCCAAAAAAGTTGTTATGAGGAAACCAGATAAAAATGGTCTGTTTCCAAATATATCATTGCGCATTCAGTATTTATGAATTTCGAGTTGTTACATAGTTTGTTTCATCAAAACGATTTTTTTTTGTCCACTTAGAATTGTTCTCCTCTTTTCCGAATTGCAAATTTGTACAGTTCAAGCAGGCCCAGCGGAATTGATGAAAAAAATATGGCAACCAAGAGGTCAACGGGAGAAAGAAGAACCAGATCAAAGTTGATGCCAAAAGATGAAACCAAGAATTCTTGAATTGGAAAGATGTACATCAAAGAAAAGTGGATAAGAAGAGGAAGGAGCACCATTAGCCAAATGAACCAGTTTACGTCCTTAGATCCTTGAATGATGTTTTTGTTGATTCGTCTGATGCTCAGAACCAAAATACATTCGGTAAGATATATCACAGTCAGTAGCATAGTTCTTGCCTTTGCCTGAGAAAGGTCTCGAGGTTGCTTGTAGTTTGTCGGATCAAAAAGTTCCGGAATGTAGCCCAGTCTATTGAAGGAATGAACCCCGAAAATACCTAGAAAATAGCTGTCATAGCTGAAATAAACAAAAAGAAGTGAACCCGCCAATGCCAGTCCAAAGAGGAACAGAGCAACTACAAGGTTCTTTGAAATGATCTCGCTGTGTTCACGGGGCTTGAGCTTCATGATATCCTTGTCCTTGTTTCCAAAAATTATTGCCAATGGTGGAAAGGCATGAGCAATGGTGAAAATGTAGGTTCGTTGATAATTGTTCAGCAATTGAAGGAAACCATTGCTGTCAAACAGGAATTGAGTGGAGAAATACATGATGGCCTCTGCAAAATTGACTGCAATGTAAAAGAAAATCATTATTCTGATTTTTTCATATAGGTTCCTTCCTTCTTCAACACCAGTGACCAAACTGACGTAGGAATCGTCCGCCAATATGATATCGGCAGCCTCTTTTGTGACTTCCGTTCCTGTAATCCCCATTGCAACACCTGCATCAGCCAAAGTGATGGCCAATGCATCATTTACTCCATCTCCAGTCATTGCTACAACACGGCCTTTTTCTTGGTATCTGCTGACAATGACTTTTTTGTCCTGAGGAGATACACGGGCAAATACAGACACCCTGAAAAATTCATCTTCCGAAAGGGAAGGAATGTCTTTCCCTTCGACCACAATTTCATCTGGATCCAATATTCCAACCTGCCGCGCAATGGTTCCAGCAGTTGTCGGTGCATCTCCGGTAATCATCACTGGAAAAATCCCGGCTGCGTCAAGCTTGGCTACTGCTTCTTTCACGCCTGGACGAGGAGGGTCTAAAATACAAACAAAACCGAGATAAACAAGATCGCTTTCTGCAAACTCTCGCTCTTGATCTTCAGGAATATCATCGGGGGGGAAGGTTTCGTCAACTTTCTTATATGCAAATGAAATGACTCTGAACCCATAATTTGCAAAGTCGTTTACACTTTGCATAATTTGATCTCGCCTTTTCTCATTCAGATCAGTAATTTTTCCGTTGGTCGATTGGTGGGTGCAGAGTGGCAA
>JALUTL010000394.1:1884-2461 GCA_027016475.1 Candidatus Heimdallarchaeota archaeon | reverse complement strand
ACCCACATATGTATACATATTAATTTTTCCAACACAAGATGTGAAAATGAAAACCCAATCCAATCAAAAAGCCAAATAGGTCACATACTAGTCCTTCCTTCAAGATAATGTTCAATGAATTCCTCCAAATTGATTGGAGGTACGCCGCTATCAGGCCTTATTCGTCTAATTAGGCTGGTCATGATGATTGGACTTAATAGAGATATAACGGCATGTAACGGGTGTTCATTTTTCATCCTTCCTTCCTTTTGATAATGCATGAGTATTTCACCGATTGATTTGAATAGCTGCATTACATGGTCAAACATTCCGCCCATATCGGGATTGCGAGAAGCCTCCATTAGCAATGCAGAGATAAAATCACCATTTTCATCCACAGCCTCACGATATGTGGAAAGAATTGATACAAGATCATTTTCCAAATCACCAGTGTATTCCAGATTTTTGGATTGGAAATAGGAAACAACAATATATTCGATAGCCATCTTCACGAGATTTTGTTTGCTTTCATATTTACGGAAAAGGGAGACTTCGCTCATTCCGGCATTTTTGGCCAAAAGTTTAGTTGTAGCACCAT
>JALUTL010000394.1:0-1874 GCA_027016475.1 Candidatus Heimdallarchaeota archaeon | reverse complement strand
GCACCATTGTATCCATTTTCGGCGATAGTTCTGATTGTAGCCTTGAAGACTTGTTCGTCTTGCAAAATCTTAGGCATTCTAAGTTCAATGGCAAATAATCATAATAAAACATAGCCTTAAGATAAAAGCCATATATGAAGCAAAAAGATTAAATATTTTTTGTAAGTGTCCACTTACATAAGGGAAATCGATTACTATGCTTCCAATAATTGCAGAATCCATATTTCTTGCATCAACGGGACTTCTTGCCTTTGGCTCTCTTATGCTGGTGATTTTGCTCCTCATTTCTGAGGGGGGAATTAAGAGTGCTATTGGATATTCGGGTGGTTATGTTTTAGGTTATTTGATTATTGGTTTTCTTGTCATTACAATAAACAAAAGCATATCTGGCACTGGAGGAGAAAGGCCGAATGTTTTCTCGTTTTTGCAGGTAGTTTTGGGAGTTCTGTTGATGTTCATTTCCTTCAGAAATTACAAAAAGCCATACAATGAAAGCGGAGAAAATCGGTTTTTAAGAATCGTTGATAAAATGACACCACGAAGGGCCTTTGGATTTGGAATGGCTGTTACAGTCATTAATTTCAAAAATTTGGCCCTTTTTCTGGCAGCAATTTCTGTTGTTGCATTTTCAAACATCCCTTATTCAGTTCAAATTCTTCTTCTTCCAGTAATTGTAGGGGTATTCTGCCTATCTGTCATTGCACCAATACTGGTCTACCTCATATATCAAAATGAGGGGAAAGCCATATTAACCAGATTTAGAGGATATCTCGAAACGAACAGCAGAAGCATTTCCATTTGGGGACCCCTTCTTTTCGGGACATTACTTCTATTGCGAGGAGGTTTAGAAATACTATGAACAAACTAATTTTGACTTTTGATGAAATCGATGCATCTTATTTACCTCTTGTTGGAGGTAAGGGGGCAAATTTGGGGGAGATGACAAAGGCAGGGATTCCAGTGCCCAAAGGGTTTTGCGTCACTACCCATGCATATGACAAATTCATGGAAGCCAAGGCTGAAGAAGTCTTTGGGCTTCTAGATGGCATCAAAGCCGATGACCTGAATTTAGTCCGGAATGCAGGAGAGAAGGTAAGAACACTGCTCAAAGGTTTACCCATTCCATCAGATGTGAGAAATGAAGTCGAAGGTGCATTGCAAAACTTCGGCGAAGAGACCCATTTTGCAGTAAGATCCAGTGCCACAGCTGAGGATTTGCCTGAGGCGTCATTTGCCGGGCAACAGGACACTTACCTTAATGTTGTAGGGCTGAATGCCTTGTTGGAATCGATCAAGAAATGTTGGATATCACTTTTTACTGACAGAGCAATAATTTACCGGATTACAAACGGGTTTGATCATCGAGAAGTGAAATTGTCTATTGTTGTGCAAGAAATGGTTATGTCTGAGGTTTCAGGGATCATGTTTACTGCTGATCCAGTTACAGGCCATAGGTACACAATGGTCATAGATGCCAGCTATGGATTGGGAGAAGCACTCGTAGGAGGGTTGGTTTCTCCTGACACATTTAAACTAGGCAAAAGATCCTTCAGGATTATAGAAAAAACAATAGGAGAAAAACAATTGGCAATAATTCCATCTCCTGAAGGAGGCACAAAAAAGGTAGAGTATGAAAAACCAAGAAAAGAGCAGACCATTCCCGATGAAACAATAGTAAGGCTCGGGAAGCTTGGAAAAAGAATAGAGGATCATTATAGAACTCCGCAAGACATTGAATGGGCAGTTGTCGGTGAAGAAATTTTCATCTTGCAATCTCGCCCAATAACTACCCTGTATCCAATAGAAGGATTGCAGAGAGAGGACGGAAGGTTCAGCATTTACTTTAGTGCAGGGCATCAACAAGGAATGATACG
>JALUTL010000393.1:1032-7926 GCA_027016475.1 Candidatus Heimdallarchaeota archaeon | reverse complement strand
TCTCTATTCTCACCTTCATTAGGGTGCAACTCTTTGGTGCGTTCGATTTGTTCTCGTTCCAATACAGCAACCTTTCCACTTCCAGGGAGCACGATTGTTGCGATCAAGGCCGAAGCTGTCCCCATTCCAGCAGAAATGTAAAAGGGGGCCTTTAACCCCCACAAATCCAGAAAAACGCCCCCTAGAACCGGACCCGCAATGAACCCTGCCTGAGCGGCTCCATTGACAATTCCAATAAAAAAAGGTCTCTCCTCAGGGTCTGTGATACCGGCGATGATTGATAATGCCGCGGGTCCGATTCCCGCAACAGATAGTCCTTCAAAGGCTCTAGCAACATATAGCACTAATAATGAATCTGCTTCTGCATATAGGAGATTTGAAAGAGCAAACACGATCATGCTAAGAACGATAAGCTTCACACGGCCAATCTTGTCTCCAACCCAGCCCATCAATGGGGAAAAAACAAAAGCAGTAAACGAAAATATGGCCGCCAAATACCCCAACTGAGTTGGACCACCACCGAAAACCTCAAGGTATTTTGGAAAGATTGGAAAAACAATACCCGCGCCCGTATTGGCTAAGAACGTAATTAAACCAACCGTGACCGTAATCCCAATAACAAGCGGTGATCTCCCCTTCAACCGGGCATCGCCATTGATCATTCAACCCGCATCACCCTTCATGCAATATAAGCACCTCGATCAAAAAACGCCTAAAAGAATACTTCCCCCACAATTACTAAGAAAGCAGATCAGTGCTCCAGACTTTCCTTCACCATTCAGGAAAACCAGTCGATCATCATCTCTGCCAATATCAAATCGGAACAAACAAGTATTAAAAAGCATCAATAGAAGGAAAAGGGACAAAGTGAAGAGGCAACAATAATCATTATTCGATCTCGATCTCCGTTTCCTCTTCCTCGGGGGGACTTACTGGGGCAACCTCTATTTCAAGGAGTCCATTCTTGAAGTGTGCCTTTATGCTATTTGGATCAATTTCTTCATCGAAATCAATTTGCTTCTTGTATTTTCTGTCCTCTGCCTCGGCAGTCAATGTTACATAGTTGCTCCCGGCTTTTAGCTTGATATCTTTCTTCTGAACGCCCGGCAACTCGGCAATGATCAAATATTTTTTCTTATCCTTATCGTAACTTGTCTCAGTATAGGGAATTCTCCAGCCTTCTTCCAGCAATTCTCCCGTTGTGGGGTTAACGTTACCAAAGTATCGAATGACTGGCTTGTCCATTGATGAGTCCCAATACATTGTATAGCCAAATGTTTTGGCCCCTTCAGATGGCATTGTAAATGCTCTTCTCATGAGCTCTTCAATCTCTCTTTCCATATCTCTAAACATCCTGTCAAAGTCTCTGAATATGCTCATTCAGCCCACCTCCTTTGGTATTATACCAATGGTATATTACTCGTCGTCCTATTTATTCTTTTCTATTATTGTCCAATGTCCATTCTAGACTTCCAACTCTCCTGGCCAACCCCTATATTTCTTGCCCGCAACAGGACATCTTCTCCACCATTTTATGATAACATGGCTTCGAGCGGGAATGCGATTATCTGATTCAAACGTATTCTGAAAATTATCGATGAACTTTACTGACATGGATTGCATTTGCAATATTTTCATTGGATAAGGGCTATTTAAATAATTTTTTTAAAGAACAAATAGACGTCTAACAATATGTATAAGTAAGATGATCTATAGCTGTGCGCCAAAATGATAAATGATCAATTAAACGAATTTCATTATGGAATTTTGTAATAATGAAAAAAGATTCCTGGATGTTTTATCCGTGTGAAATAAGAAGACTTACTACCCCGGTGATATTAACGTTTGATTGTGAATTTAAATTCGAGACTTTAGACATAATCTGGAATTTCTAGCAGATATTTTTTTAATATCCTTTACTAATTCATCATGACCAAATTCGATTTGAATAATCGAAGGAGGATACGAAACATGGTTGAATCGTTTGAAATACTCGGACACGCGTTCTTTGGAGTGTTGGCAGGATTTTTGTTCCTATGGGCGTTTGTGGAACTACTGAACCTAAATGAGAGTAATCTGAAAAGAGCCCAATGGGCTACGACTCTTGCATCGATTTCAGGATATCTAGGCTTAATACTTGGACTTTCTTACTACTTAAATGACTATGGCAAACCTGGCGGGGACAAATCCATCATAAAAGGAGGAGATTGGGACTGGGCACATGGCTTTTTCACTGAGACAAAGGAACACTTCGCAATAATGGGCTTTTTCTTGATGATCATTATTCTACTTCTTGTCTGGAGAATCGATCTAGTTGGAAACCCCAAGGCCAAGAAAATGACCATTTGGCTACTTGGAGCTCTAGTTATCGGAACCCTCATCTTAGAAGGCTACGGTGCTATCATTGCCTTCGGCCTCAGAATTGGCCTAGGAGGAACATAAGAGAGTGAGGTGGAAAGAATGAGCAAAGAAACAATGGACAACTGGGTATTGGGCAGTTCTTTGGCATTTATCATCATTTCAATTTTGAATCCGTTTATTGTAATCGGGAAAGAGAAGAGCACTGGCTTCAAGGACTTCTTCATAAACTTTGGGGGCATATTTGGCATCGATCACCATCTTTACGGACACATCTGGGTTTTCATATTCTTGTTCGCAATCTTTACTGTGTTATTCGCATACACTGGTATTGGTGTTACAATCGCTGAAGCACTGAAGATCGATGACTACGCAAAACTTGGCTACTGGGTAATCGGAAGCATTGTCTTTTTCTTCCTCATCATCTCCCTATTCTATCTCCTAGAAGTACTTGAATAAACAGAGAAGTTCAAAAGCTATTTAACTTACTTCTTTCTTCTTCTTATTTCTTTCTTCTTCTTGTCCCTTTGCTTTCTCTTTTTTGTAGCTTTGTTTTTCTTCTTGCTCTTTTCCGTTGAGTTGATACGGGGGATTCGAATTTGAAGGATTTGGACATTGGCGCAGCAGATCTGCGTAAGTCTTAAATAATCAATCTAGGTGCATCCTAATAGATTTGAAACCATAAGATCTGTTTCCTCCCAAATGGAACTGCGAGAGATTAATCTCGCGGCTCGGGAAAATTTGTTGGAAACAGATGCTTGAACAGCCAAAAGGTGAAACTATGAAACGAGTTGCTATTATTGGAGTTGGTGTTGAAGGATTTAGGCCTGCCATTAGAGACCTTTCCTACAAGGAAATGGTATATCGGGCAGCTGTGAAGGCCTACACCAAGGCAGACATTAATCCACGAGAAGAAGTTGATACCTTCATCTCGTGTGAAGAAGACTTTTCAATGGGCACTTCGATAACTGACGAATACGCTCCCGATCAATTGGGAGGTGCGCAAAGATCGGTTCAAACAATTACTGGTGATGGAATTCAGGGAATGGCTGCTGCGTATATGCAAATTGCTACTGGCATGTTCGATGTTGCTGTTGTTGAGGCGCAGAGCAGGATTTCTGATATGTTGACGCCGAATCAGATCCAGCACTTTGCTTTGGATCCAATATTTGTTAGGCAGTTTGACAGCACTCATCATTCCATTGCTGCTTTGGAGAAACAAGCTTATCAGCATGCTTTCGGTGTGAGTGACGAAGTGATTGCTGAAGTTGCGGTAAAGAATTATCAAAATGCGATTTTGAATCCCATTGCTGCTTATGGCATGAAGGCTACCAAAGAAGACATTTTGGATACAGAGGTAGTTTCTTCCCCTCTACGAGAGGGTGAGATTGCCGAGCACGCTGATGGTGCTATTGTGGTTGTCATGGCCAATGAAGACGTGGTTAAGCAAAAGAATGTTATCCCCGTTTGGATCAAGGGAATTAGCTACGCTACCAATACCCCTAATGTGGAAACCAGAGACTGGAAGACCGCGAAATATGCAACGCTTTGTGCTGATCGGGCTTTCAAAATGGCGGAAATCACTAACCCGGCGAGTCAAATTGATATTTTTGAAATCGATGATACTTATGCTTTTAAAGAGTTGCAACATCTGGAAGCCCTTGGGGTTTTCAAATTTGGCGAAGCTTCAAAGGCCTTAACGGACGGACGTTTTAACCGTAGTGGGGATTTACCCGTGAATGTTTCTGGCGGTGTGCTCGGCGTGGGCAATGGGCATGACGCCAATGGTTTGCAAAGAATTGCAGAATTAGTTGCTCAGCTCACCGGAGAAGCTGGGCGTAGGAGCGTGAGCGGTGCTAAGACTGGTTTGGCGTTTTCGTGGAGAGGAGTTCCGACAACAGCAGGTGCTTTAGCAATTCTTTCTGCGGAGTGATTGAAATGAAAAAGAGAAAAGTAGGAATTGTAAGTGTTGGCTTAACTAAATTCATGAGAAGGGCGAAAGAAACTCCCAAGGAACTGGCCTATTATGCTGCTAAAACAGCCCTTGATGAAGCCGGAATTACCCGTAAAGATGTAGATGCTGCCATAATTGGTTCTGCCCCCGATGCGTTCGATGGTGTGCATCAAAAACACGAATACTTAACTGACGGGGCTGGTGGTGTTAATCTGCCCACCATGAGGGGTTATGTTGGAGGAGGCACCGGGGTTTTTTCGCCTATTCAAGGATGGTATTCTATTGCTTCAGGAATGCACGACGTTGTGCTTGTAACAACCGAGGAGAAGATGTCTTCCGTGCTTCCCTCAGCTCAAGCGGCTTTTAACACCATTTTTGACAACATGATTGAACGGCCATTAGGTCCCAATTTAGTTTGGATCTTTGCTCTAGAAATGCGTCGCTACATGGAAACATACGGCATTCCTAAAGAGCACATCGCTGCGGTTTCTGTCAAGAACAAGGGTAATGCTCTAGACCATCCCAGCGCGATGCTTGGCCAGAAACTCACAATTGAAGATGTGCTTAATTCAGAAGTTCTTGCAGAGCCTGTTCATCTTCTTGACATCTCCCCCGTTGCCGACGGTGCGGTTTCTTTCGTTATGATGTCTGAAGAAAAAATCAAAGAATTTGGTATTTCTCTGGACGACGTAGCCTGGGTGGAAGGAGTTGGGTGGAATGTGGATACCACTATGTGGACAAACCGTGACCTTTGCTATCCAAAGTATGTTGAAAAGGCAGCAAAGCAAGCATACACCATGGCTGGGCAAAAAGATCATTCCCCCGAAGCTCTGAGAAAATGGCTGTCATTTGCAGAGCCCTATGATCCTTTCAACTATAAGGAGCTCCACCACTTAGAGGGACTTCAGCTATTTGAAAAGGGAAAAGCCCCTCTTGCAGCTTATGAAGGAGTAACTGCTCGAGACGGAGATTTCCCTGTGACCCCATCCGGCGGGCTGTTAGGAGTTGGTAATCCAATCGCGGCAGCTGCAGGAATGAAAGTTGCAGAGGTCTATCTCCAATTGACAGGCAAAGCAGAGAAAAGACAGATCCCAAAAGACGTAACTCGCGGTCTTGCCCAGGCTTGGGGAGACTTGATGCAAGTAGGAACCGTGATCATTCTCAAAGGAGGGCGAGTTAACTAATGAAAGTAAGAGGAACTAAACTGTCTCACGACGAGTATATGAATCAAGTTATCAGTGTGGATCATCATCCTGAAATAGAATATGCGTGGGCCACCGGCATTGCGATATCAAAATTCTTGGAAGGCCTAAAACAAGGAAAGATTTACGGAGCAAAGTGCAATGACTGTAATAGAATCGTGTGTCCCCCGCGAATATTCTGTGAGGAATGCTTCTCACCAATGGTAGAATACGTGGAACTTCCAGATACAGGGGTAGTCAATACTTTCTCACTTGCCTACATTCGTACCGATGCAAGCAGGAGAGAGAAACCAGAGATTCCTGCCGTAATTGACATTGATGGAACGACCCTAACACCATCTGGTTTTCTGCACCTGCTCGATGAAAATATCCCCCACGATCAAATCAAAGTCGGCATGAAAGTGAAAGCAGTGTGGAGACCCGAGGCAGAAAGAACTGGTAGTATTACCGATATAATGTATTTCACAAAATTGGAGGATTGAAAATGCTTCCCAAAAGACGTACAATGACAGATGCCCCAACTCATGAGGTTCGGGGAGGATTTCCCGTACATTTCCACTACACAGTTGGGATTGTTGGAGAAATTTTCTTTAATGGACTAAAGGAGAGGAAACTCCTTGCAGTAACATGCAAAGAGTGCTCCAAGACATATTTCCCACCAAGAATGTATTGCGAGGATTGCTTCGCCGAGCTCACCAATGAAGAGTTCAAGACTCTAGAGCAAGAAGGAACAGTCGAAAGCTTCACAAAAACATACAAGGATCATCGAGGGAATTCCTTATCTGAACCATATTATTTGGCTCTCATTAAGATCAAAGGCTCAGATACGGTGTTTTTCCACAAACTCATAAATGTTGATGAACCAAATATTGGTATGATTGTCAAGCCCGTGTGGAGCGAAACAACTAAAGCATCCTTATTTGACATTATTGGCTTTGAACCAGCCTGAACCAATCTCCACGTGAATCCCCTTCTCCTTTCCTCATTTTTGCGTTTTTATCCTATTGCATCAAGCTTGGTTCAAGTGATCCCAATCATTTAAGATAATGGTCAATCAGCACTCGGATCAAATGATGTTCATCAATGATCTTTGTAGCTTTTCCCCGGCTGAGTAGCGGAAACGCGCCAAATCCTCTGACACCCATCCACCGTCGAACACTACTGATTGACTGGGGGACTGGTAAGCCAGAGACTGCATGATATGGAAAGGGTTTAAGTTCTGTGTGCACAAACTCTGGATCCGTGAGAATCCTATGCTTGTGGATTTCAAGGACCTTAACAACATCCACCGTGGTCAGGATGCTGGAAGGAACTTGGTTTATGGGATCACCAATGAGTAAGTTCCTCCTTTCAAGACTAACAAACTTATCGGCGGCTTGC
>JALUTL010000393.1:0-1022 GCA_027016475.1 Candidatus Heimdallarchaeota archaeon | reverse complement strand
AATCTGAGGTCACGGAAGTCCCAATTCCTTCTTCCTCGTCAATCATCCTCGAGGGAATATTGTCCCATAATATATCTGCCCAGATAAAATCTCGCTCACAACAGATTCCCCATTCGTTGCCTTCTTCTTTTCTGACGATAACACATCCTGTTGGTGCATAGTATACTCTTTTAAGTGCTTCTATCAACGGTTCTTGTGAATCTAGGATCAGAACATGTTTTTCCATAATCTCTCCTACCAGCGTCCCATAATCAAACTCTGATCCCTGTCTTTGTAACAGGGCAATAATATGACTAGCACTCACAATTCCCTCAATTTCAGGGCCGATTCGAATAGGGATTCTTCTATAGCCCGTCTTGTGGATTAATGAGATTGCATCCTTCACCGTAGCGCTTCCTTCCAACATGATGGCGGGAAAAGAACTGAGCGCTTTAACACTAAGAGTTTCCATTCTCATCTCTTTAATCATTGTAAAACATAGTATAATACTTCTATCAATTATTCTCAAGAAAATGGCGGACTTCCAACAAATCTGCAAAATGATTGATGTCTCAGAAACCACTTTTCTGTCGTCTTTTCATTTCAATTTGCCTTTTGTCTCGGTGGAATAAGGATTTTTCAAGCACTCAGTTGAAAACCAGGGTGCTTTCAAATCTTTGAGAACGCATCCCTACACAATAATATGCTATTCATGGAGCGTTTCGTCTTTATCTTTTAATCGTGGACGGGTCAACTGCAATTCATGGCATGATTGAAAAACTCTACGACGTCGAACGCGAAGTTCCTGGTCCGTTTCCGGGCAACGAGGATGCCCAGAAACTACGCCATCGTCTGCGCCAGGAGCGTTCGCGACCGTTGACGGGCGAGATCTACGAATGGCTGTTCGCGCAGCAAGGCCTTCCCCGAAGCGAGTTCGGCAAACTCGTTCGCTACATCCTCAAGCTCTGGAAGGGGCTGACGGTGTTCCTCGACGACCCCCTTGTGCCCCTGGACAACAACGCCGCCGAGCGCTCCCTCAGAGG
>JALUTL010000392.1 GCA_027016475.1 Candidatus Heimdallarchaeota archaeon | reverse complement strand
CTATAAAATAAATGGACTAATCCTGTGCATTATTTTCTGTCTACTTTTGCATTTCTGTCGACTTCATGTCTTAGTTCTTCTATTGCAGCAATAATCCTGTCCACAGCCTGCTGTGCAACCTCTCTTGATTTCGGAAGCTGGCGCAAATCATCCAAATAAACCGATTTGCCATATTTCACCACAATCTCTATCGACCTAAATCTTCTTCCCCACGTAATTGGTTTGCCGACCGGCATGGCCTTCTCCGTTCCTCGAAGGAATACTGGAATTACTGGGACATTAGTCTCTATTGCAATCCATCCACTTCCTATTTTCCCGGGATTGCATTTATTTAGCCATGGTTGTTTATGCCTCTGCCCTTCAGGGTACCAAAGCATTGTTCCGCCATATTTTACTACATTTGTGGCATATTTCACAATGTGTACCTGTTTGGCTCCCTTCCTGACAGGAAATACGTTTGCATGGGATGCAAACCTCCTAAAAATTTTATTCCTGAATAGCTTTTCATCTGCAATGAAATGGATCGGCCGCTTTGGATACAAAGGAATTCCAACCGCAAAACTGTCCAGATGGGAGAGGTGATTTGGCATCAGAATGCAGTGCATGTTCTTTGGCAAATTCTCCTTTCCTTCGACTTTGAATTTCCAGAAAAGGTTTGCAAAAATAATGGAAAAGGCACCGACAAGATAATATGCGAATCGTGAAGTTGAGTATTTGTACTGATAGGTTTCAGTGATTCCTGCCCCTTTAAGTTTCTTTTTCTCAACTTTCCAACCGAAAAGCCTGCCCAAAAATCCGTATCTATATTTTGTTGAGGAATCACTTACTTCCGTCATATGCTGATTTTCAATTGTTTTAATATAAAAATTCCCTTTATACAGTGTCTCCAACAATTGCAGTTTTTATTTAAGTGAAAGGAAGTCGTCGGAAAAAATCCTGTCCGAAGCTAAATTCCCTAAAATATGGGTTCATTCACCATTTTATGGGCATATAATTGAAAAATAACTGGGTTGTATTTTTGGACATTTGTCCGAAAAATGAACAATTGATAAAATTATGGGTGACAAAACTGTTTTACTCTGTCCGCGAGCCCATCTTCCAAAGGCTCCAAAGTTGACAATTTTAGCTCTTCTCTCCATTTGACATTTCTTATCGTTGATCTCTGCTCTTTGCCCAAGTGAAAAAATGTGATGTCAAGTGGCACATTTTCGTCGTTGGATTGAATAACCTCCTCAAGTACCTTTTCTGAAATCTTGTGCCCATCTACAGAGACAATTTCATCTTTTGGTGAAAGCCCAGCCTCGATTCCAGGGCTACCGCTCAAGATTGTTTTGATCACATAGGTTCCACTTTCAAAAAGAATCCCCGTGAATGATTTGGTAGGAACCTTTTCAAATTTAAGCTCAATGCCCAAGTCCTTCAAATAGTCCTCAAATGGAAGTTCTTCTGTTCCATAAACATATTTCTCAAAAAAAATTTTGACATTTGATCCTGTTGCGGATTGGATTATTGACGGAAGCTGAAACTCATCATAACCTTGTGATGGGTCGGATTTGAAATTATGATACAGATGTCTGAAGACATCATCCAGTGATTTTGACCAGCCAGTTTGCCGTCGGATCTCAATGTCCAACAGTAATCCCACCAAACCACCTTTGAGATAGTAACTGATCACTGAGTTGACTGTGTTCTCATCGGGCTTGTACAATTTGATCCATGCATCAAAACTGGATTCAGCAACAGATCGGATTTTTCTGCCAGGCGTCTCATAATATTGTTTGATTGCATTTTCTATTTCCTTGATATAGTCTTCAAAAGAATAAAGTCCTGCATAAAGCATAATTTTTTTCTCGTAGAAATTAGTCAATCCTTCTGCTACCCATAAAGCAGTTGTATAAACTTCATTTGCGTAATCAAACGGTCCCAACTGTTTTGGTCTAATTCGCTTGACATTGTAGACGTGAAAATGTTCGTGTGATTCAAGTCTGAGAACTTTGAGATAATCAGATTTCTTTCGAAAATTCCATCGTGGTGCAATACTGACGTTGCAGAACTTATGCTCAAGCCCGCCACCACCTTGATCAACTAGATAGAGCATCCAAATGTATCGATCATATGGAAGCTCACCAAAAAGCTTGATGGATGCTTCCTGCATCTTTTGCAAATCATCCTTCAGTTTCAGGATATCATGGTTGCCCCTAAACCCGAAAATGGCAACTTGGCATGGAATGCCTTCAATAGTGTAGTTGACACTGTCGAAGCATTCGTCTATGGCAAACCCTATTGGTGAATCAAAGAGTTCCTCAAAATCATCCGCGTAATACACTCCTTCAGAAGATGTGAGCGCTGTAACCACGTTGAAGTCCAATGGATCAATTGATAGGGTAACTTTCCAATCTTTCAGAGGATACATGTCTGGAGTGGTGCAGACATAGAAAAATGTGGCTGTGCCATTCAAAAGACCAATTTGGTT
>JALUTL010000391.1 GCA_027016475.1 Candidatus Heimdallarchaeota archaeon | reverse complement strand
CTACAATTTCATATGACCGGTATTACACACAATACCCAAATATCCATCTCCCCTGGAAAAGCACTATAAATAATGAAAGAATCACAAAAGGAGGGAGAAGACATGTCTAATACTCGATCCGTCAGTGTTAGAATCCCAATTGAGGATCTAAACTGGTTACAACAATGTGATGATCGTCCTTTAGCAACCCAAATCAAATTGGCCATCCAGTTTTACATTGATAATGTATTGGCAAAAGGTTCCATTAGTTCCATTAGTTCCGAATTGGGTACCTTGCTTATTACTGTATCCGAAGCAGCCAAAAAACTTGGAATCTCCCCCCGTGCAGTACGGAAGAAAATCGCAAAGGGACAATTGGCGGCAATAAAACCAGGAAACCGATGGTTAATTTTCGCCAATCAAATCCCTAATTTATTGCATCCAAACATCGAAACAGTAGACTTGACAAAGTTAAAAAACAACGGTGCCAACAAATAACATGCGGCAACCGCAACTTTCTTCGGTTGCTGCCTCCCTCCCCCCACTTATAACTTTAGGATCCCATTTGGGCAGGCTCTCTCTCCGTAATTTGGGTGATGGCAATCCTGAGCCGACAATCAGGTTGGAGATGCACCCTGCCCTAAATTTATCCCAACTTTTACTGCCCCACCGTGGGGCAACTGAAATTCATATCATAAAGTTCCAGTAAACTTTTTCTATAATATGGTTCTAAAAAACTCCATGTCCCAAATTAATCTTCCCAAATATTATGGAATTCTGATTTTGACTGTTGTAGGATTCATCCTTAGGCTGGTACATATTCATGAATACAGCTTTTGGATGGATGAAGGATATACAATTGTCATCTCAACAGAATTTAGTTTCAGTGAAATGATTTGGGTGGTTTTGACAGCAGATAACCATCCTCCCCTGTATTACATTTTTATGAAGTTATGGTTTTTGATCTTTCCTGTTAATGAAATATCTGCAAGAAATCCAAGTTTGATATTCGGGTCACTTTGCATTCCTGGAATCTTTATGCTGGGCAAAGAAATTTCGAATGAGAAGACAGGATACATCGCTGCATTCTTTCTGACCTTTTCCGCATTTCATATACGATATTCCCAAGAAGCTCGTATGTATTCAATTTTGACATTCTTTTCAATCGTAGCCGCATATTATTTTGTCAAATATATTGATGGAAATCATGATGTATTGAATAAATTCAGTCTTCTGATTTTGATTGCACTTTATTTGCATGTCTATAGCGTTTTCCTGCTGGTAGCTTTCAATGCCATTGCCTATCTTCAAGATAAATTCAATCACGATTGGATAAAGCATAATTCAATCATTGTTAGCCTATACCTACCATATGTTTATTTTGCAATTTATCGGTATTTCAGTATCAAAAATGGCTTCTGGATCGCAAAGCCAAATATGACGGACATCTACTTTGCAGTAATTTCCTATTTTTACTCTGCCGATTTAATGAATTTGCTATTGGTTATGGTTATCGTCAATGCTATTGCAGTTAAGCATTCGGAACTCAATTCTAAAAATATCCAAATTGTTTTTGTTCCTGTTCTATTTGTTCTGATTGTCCCATATCTTTTTTCATACTACTTTACCCCTATTTTTGTGGACAAATATGCCATTGCTTCTTCAGTTTTCATTTTCATTGGCTTTGGATCAATTATTCAAATGACTGGCAAATTGCGGCACATGAATCTTGCATTCTTATTGATGTTTCTCCTAATTGTCACTCCAACCATATCTTCTCTTTATTCCGCAGGGACATATGACAACTTTAAGGGGGCAATGGATTACATTGATGCACATGCCGAGCCAAACCAAATTATGATCTTGAATCGAGGTGGCTTAATCATAAATTACTTGGTTGACTATTACTTGGATTCCAATGTCACCAAAATGGACTACCCGGTAAATACGGATCCCAATGGATATCGCAACAGTTGGGATGCCCAAGTCAATGAAGATAATGCACCATTGCTGCTTGACTATGTTGATGGGTATTGGGGTATTTGGCTGGTGTATATCCGTAGATCAGATTACTACAATCTGCTTCTTCAAGCGCTCGCTTCTAAATATGTTCAAGTCGACCATCAATATTTTAGTGGCATTGAGTTGTATCTTTTCAAAATACCTGAATGACTTATGTCATTCTAACATACTTTGATTATTTGCTTGAATCTAAATTATGCAAAAACACAAGATATTAGTTATAACTGTAATCTGCATTTTCATGTTTCAGATATTTTCCGTGAATTCTTTTCCAGAAACAACTGAAAATGTACCAAATGGTACTGTTGAACCAAAAAGTGTTCAGCCGCTGAACAGCCAACAACCGAATAAAACTAACTCTCAAGTGGTTTCAGGTGCAACTTCCCAAAAAATAACGTCTAATAAAATACGTGGTCAATCTCAAACCTCCCACAGTGGGATAAAAATTAACTCAAATTGGAATGAGGGGGAA
>JALUTL010000390.1:6027-7956 GCA_027016475.1 Candidatus Heimdallarchaeota archaeon | reverse complement strand
ATTGCACTTTTTGCAGTTATGGTGTGGCAATTGCTAAATTTTGATATTGACATGGGATTGACAATTTCCAGCATCCCATTTGGATATGATTTTTCGAGACCATTAATGTATTTTATTTTGGAAAGAATTATCCCCTTAACCCTTATTATATTTGCAATGTTCACAATGGACTTTTGGTATCGGCATCCTAATTTTGAAGAAGAATCAATGTAGTCTCTCCATACGACCATTTTTATTTCAAGTATTGAAATGTACAATTGGGAAGGTGCAATCTTGAAACCAGAAGAGTTTGTGTAAAATGGTTGCCCTTGAAAGGCTTTGACGTGATGTAAATGACACTTGAGACAGTCGTATTTCAGATAGAAAATGTTCCGCAGAAGTTCAAGAAGCTGTTGACATATCCGGAGACCTTTCGTGTCCTTGGTTGCCTATATTATGAAATGAATGGCCAATTTGGCCATTGGAACATATTTACTCTGCACAAGTTTCTGGAAATTCCTGTCAAACGATTGTATCGCATTGTACAGGGGCTGAAACAATTTGATCTGGTTGTTTCTGAGAGGTTGCCAGCCCCTTCACCGAATGGTTCTTTCAGGAAAACTGAAGTGTTTGCACCGAAATTCAGTGCTATTTCCATTGCATTGTTTGAAAAATTGGAAAAGCCTTTGGTTTTGCCAATCCTGCCCACAATTTCGTTTGAGGAAACCGACTTGTACTCCGGCATCTTTCAGGTCATTGGTGCCAAGGCATTTGCTCAATTGGTTCAGGCATTCCCTTCCATTTATTGTTATATGTCCTTGGAGGAAATTTTGGCATATTGGAAAGTCCATAAACTTCCAAACTTGCGAGGGTCCTTGTACGAGAAAGTTCTTTCTTCAATCTCGGATCGCTATTCATTATTGGAACAGGTGGATTTAGATGGACTGAAAGGAAATTCAATTGTCATTGGAAAGCCAAAGGAAACGGGCAGAAAGCCTCAGTATCTGCGTTTGAAGTATGATTCCGTAGTGCTTGGCTTTGGAAGTGTTCCTGCACCTCCTCTACTGACCATGAATGATGAAGGCACCTATGAATTTTCTGTTGAAACAATTTTCGATTAGGGGTTAATCGTATTCTCTCCATTGCTTTCCACATGTCAGGCATTTAAAAAATCTTGTAGGGGCTTCATCAGCACTTCTGGTTTGGATTTCCCAGTATTCCACCTCTTGGATGCTGTCGCATCTGGCACAATAGATTTGGCCACTTGGTCTTCCAACAGTTCTTCCGTCGTCTTCTTCGACAATAAGCATCTTTCCTTTTTCAGGATCATCACTTCTGTCTTCCTTAATTTCAATGGTGCCGATTTCTACATCTTCCTTGAATTCATTGCAGTCAACGCAGAACAGTGCGGTAATTTCTTTTCCGGGTATCTTTTTGGGTTGTAGCAAAGAGTCACAAGTCTCACAGAACTGCATACAAATTCCAAATCTATCAGTTGCCCTATAACATTTCCCATTGTGTTCCCTGCTGGAATCAATAAAGTGTGGCCGACGTGTCGGAATTGGCCAAAGTCTTGCAAACCTTTATCTTGGAAAACCTCCCTATGACATTTAGAAATGTCTATTGATATCAGCGACCACCAAAAGAGAGAACTTGTGAAGCTTCTTACTAAAATTTCGCGTGAATGTGAGCTTGAGGCATTGGGAATAGTCAACCGTCAAGGGATTTCCTTGGCGTTCTTTGTTGGGGCTTCGGCAGACAAGGATTTGCTTTCGGCCATTTCTGCCGCCTTGACATCGACGGGTGAATCCGTGGTCTCAAAACTGAACCACGGGAAACTCAATGACATGCTAATTCGAGGAGAATCTGGATTTACCATATTGGCTACTGCTGGAGAGTATATTTTGATAGGGGCATCAACCGAAGTGCATGCAATTGGATTGACGTTGA
>JALUTL010000390.1:0-6017 GCA_027016475.1 Candidatus Heimdallarchaeota archaeon | reverse complement strand
CTTTTAACACCAATACAACAAAAAGTATGACTGCAAAAGCGATGCCCAAATGAAACATCAGTTTTTGGATGGGCTCTTGGGGACCATTTTCCTGATAAAATTCAGTTGATGACAGAAAGTATTCCATGAAATAGTAAAATACGAAGAAGAAAAGGCCAAGCACCAAAAGCATTGATTGTGCTGCTGAGACTGTTATGTCTCTGTTTCGATATATTTTTTCGTTGTACCAAAAGAATTCATCTGCCAATATTTGCAAGAAGAAGAGAAGAACTCCTGTTGTCATCGGCACGATAAGGACTACATATTCATAGGTTTCTTCGGTCAAGGCCAATACTTCACGCATATAAAAGTAAAATGGGATCTGTGCAACCATTGAAATCAGCAATTGAACAGTCAGTGTCCAAACAGTTCTTGGTGCATCCCATCTTAGAACTTCCAAGCTTACAGTGCTCATTATGTCTCACTTAAACAGAGCCTTATAAAAAATTCTCTTTGGTTCGGAGCTTTTCTCTGAATTTAGTAGTGTTGTTGTTGCCCTGAATCTGCACGGCGATCTCTGATTACCTTTCTTCCAATTACCCACCAAACGTTGACAAATTCTCCTGGTTCCAAATTTTGAAGTTCGGGTTCGGTTGGCAAAGGTGTTTCATACATTTCATAGGTTTCTTGATCCATCAACTGAACGGAGTCGGAGGTTACATTGAGAACCTGTGCAGTTCGTTTTTCGATGACTGGAACCATAAACTTGTCATCACCAGGGGCCACAACTGATTTTTTGTTGCCGGTGACCAAATTTTCGATTTGCATTCTCACCTTGGCATGTCCGTGCTTTCCTGCTTTAGATTTGTCACTTGATTTGACAATGTAGACATCATTGTCATAGACAATGTAATTTCCAACCTTCAATTGGCTTGCTTTTACTGGTTTTACATCCGCTTCACTCATTTTATTACCTAAGATCAAATGTTTTAGACTTGCACTTTAAAATTTTTTATTGCTTTCGTTAAAATCAATCCCAAATTCATTAAATTTTAATCTGCTTTTTGCTGTGCATAGATCTGTGCCATAGTCTGCTCAAAGTCATTGACTCTAAGCAAAATGTCTTCAGGATAGTTGACCTTATAGATTCTGACTATTGGGTAGGCACCGGTTGGATCACTTTGGCCTGGTGGAATGCCCTTGCTCCTGAATACTTCTGTAAAGAATTCCAAAGAGTTGACTGGGTAATTGTCCATGTCGGGCATATAGCTTTTAAGCTGATCCCTTTGGGCGAATGGAGGAGGACTTTGTTGAGGTCCAGTCATGTCGCTTGGTGCATAGGCCATTAGCCTATAGAGGACAGATTCATAGAACTTGTTAACGTATTGATTTCGTTCATTAATGTAATCACTTTCCTTGATTCCAAATTCAGGAGTGTACTGGGCTGCGATCTTGATCATCCATGTGGCCTTACCAATGTCTGAACCTAGACGCAAAACACCGCCCGCACTATGAACAAGGACATATTGGACATTGTATTTGTACATCAATGGAAGTGCGGCACTGGCATTCCACATTAACATTGTTCCAACCACTGCAATATGGGTTGAGTTGATGGTTGCATTGTCCACTAGGGATATGGTCTCTCCAAGACTTGTGATATAATATCCATAATCCCACCATGAAAGCATGACAGGAGGCAAACTGTCAAGCCCATTTTGTTGAAGATGCTTCTTGTAAGAGGTAGTTTCCCTCATCCAATCAAATGCTTGGAACCAATCGTCCACTGCTGAACTTGGTGTACCTTGAAGTGCCGGAAGAATTTCGGGTGATGAAAAGCTTGTGGCTGCAACAGATATACCGCTTCCCACTAAGATAGCCAGCAACGTGCCTACCGTAAGATACGCAATTGCAGTATATGCATTTCCTATGCTTGTAAGTTTTCTTGTAGCCTTAGTTATTCTTATTCTTTTGTGGGAGAGCAGTGCATATGGAATAAGAAGGTTGTCAACCGCCAAAGCAGTCAACAATGCCGCAGCTGGGGCAAGGATAAGCATCAAACGAACCATGGATCCGCTGAAATAGATGGCAACAAGCCCATAGGTCAAAATGAAAAGGTTCCGTTCAGTAGGCTTGTTCATTGCAAAGTAAAGTCCTACTGGAACAAAGAAAACCATGGTGCTGATGTTTGTATAAAGACCGCTCCATGTCAAAGGCTGATGCTCACTAACTGAATCTATCAATGGAAGTGCAGAACGGCTGTCGGGAAGTAGGACTGAAATGAATTTGTCTCCTATCGCTTCCAACGCCCCAATAGTTGCCAATCCAATGGCAGCCACTCCGAGCAGAGTCAACAGCGTGACAAACGCCAAAATCAAAGTCTGCTTGAACACCTTTGGTGGCAGGCTTTCTGACAGGCTTTGAATGATTCCAAACAAAATAAGGAAAAGAAGCACCCCAAATGGCCCAATGCCCTCAGTGCTCAACAGAAATGCTCCACCAATACGTGGGATAAGAATCATGAGGAAGGTGCTAACAGACATGGTTAGAGTATAAACTTTAACCAATCTTTCTGAGTAGCGACCAGTCATAACCAATACTAGGGCATAAATTCCCAGCAAATCATAACCAAATCGGAAAGCTCCCCAGCTGGAACCAAGAAGTGCAAGTGAAATTCCTGCCCAGATTGCAGATCCTGCACTGTTTCTTCTCAAAGCTCTGATGAAGAAATAAAATGTCATCATGGTAAACATAACACCCAGTGCCTCATTATCCAAAAATCCTGCAATCGACCGCTGGACAAAGGATGGTGTGACTGCCATAATCATTGCCACAATAAGCCCTGCTCTATCCGAAATCAGTTCTTTACCCAATAAATAGGCAATATAGACCGAAATGGTACCAAAAATAGCGGGCACCAAATAACCTGCAACAGTCAGAGATACATTGAACCCAAGGAACTGAAGGATATAATAGACTAATATTGTGGCCAATGGGACGGCAATGTACATGGATGTCCCCACGTCTCTGCCATAAGGATACCATGAAACATTGTCATGCCATTTGAAATAGGCCATCAGTCCATGTTCCAAAATGTAACTTGCACTTCTAAGCTGGAACCAAGGGTCAAAAGCCTTGATGATTGGATCCCAGCCTCTGAGTGTCGGAAATATTCTTACTACAAATCCTATCAAGATCGTTGTTACCAAGGAGAAACGTTTGAGGATAGTCGACTTGTCGATGTCATACTCCTCAAAGTGCGACTTTACTCCTTCAGCAACACGCTCTTTCAACTCATCGAATCTATCGGAATGTGTATGCGCACTCATATTCTTGCCTCATATAGTGTGGGATTAAGGTAAATCTTAATCAATCTCCGATAAAAATTGACCCTTAAAAAATCATAGTAACGCGACATGAGAGAAAGCCAATACACTTCCTGTCATTGGTGGTAATTAGCCAGCCTTTTTGCTGATTTTTTCTTGTATCCGTTTTTCTCTTCTCTGTTTTGCTTCTGCATATCTTCTTTTTTCCTCTTCTGTCTGAGGAAGAACGGGTGGAACAGGTATTGGCTTGCCATGCTCATCAATTGCAACGAAAGTCAGATAGGCTGATCCTGTCTGTCTCCGTTCACCAGTATACAGATTTTCTGTTTCTACTCTTACCCCCACCTCCAATGACGTTCGTCCCGTATAGTTGACACTTGATTTGATAATTAGCAATTCACCTACATGGACAGGGTTGAGAAAATCCATCCTGTCAATGGATGCTGTTACTGCACGCGTTCTGCAATGACGAAGAGCTACCAGTCCTGCAACATTGTCAATCAGATTCAAAATCGCCCCTCCATTGATGTTCCCCAATTCTAGAGCTCCGTTTCTCCAACTCGGATTGCTGTCTCCTGGCATCATCAGCTTGTAAGTGACAATGGCCGAAGCCGATGGTGGTTTGCCTTCCATATCTTCTCCCCTATTTTGAAGTATATGACAATTGTCAAAATACAAGGGAGGATGTCATCTTTTTATGCGAAAATTCCTCTTCATTTAATAATATGGCTTGCCATATCCACAAATGGAAATCAGAAAGCTGATCGGTGACGAAAAGGTTCATAGCTTTGCCCAAACGACCTATGCCTTTCAACAATCTCCCGCCGACTATAAAAAGAAATACCAAGAACGAAAGGAATTTTGGGAAGAGACTCTTACTTTGGGCTCATATGAAAATGGAACACTTGCGTCAGTAGCATCAATAGTTCCACTCTTTCAGAACATCCGGGGAAAAATTATGAAAATGGGCGGTGTTGCAGGTGTTGCAACATATCCTGAATTCAGAAAGAGAGGTCATGTAAAAGGATTGATGCTGGAATCCATCAAGACAATGAGAGATGAAGGACAATCCATTTCATGCCTATATCCGTTCAGGGAAAGCTTTTACGAAAAATTTGGCTATTCCATGCTCCCCCAGCATTGTATCGTTTCATTTGATCCGCGAGCCATCAAAATAGAGCACCCTGCCCAGGGATCCGTTCAACGATTCAATGTTACAGAAAATTTGGATGAGTTTATCAAATTCAAACAAAAATACGTTGGGCAAGGCCATTGCCATGCCAGATTTACTGACAAAAAAATCCATGATGCAACTCTCAACCCATATTGGATTGCCTTGGCCAAAGATGAGAACAACGTGCCTGTGGGCTGTGTTGCTTATACCATCACAGGATTTGAAGGGGAACTCAATGTCAAATATTTCCATTATTTGAACGCAAATGGGAAATACCTACTTTTTGAATGGTTGAAAAGACATACTGATCAAGTCAAATCAATCAAGCTCTTCACAAAACCCCATGAAATGCCTGAACTGTGGCTCACTGATTTGAAGGCCTCGAGATCCTCCAGAAGCTGGGTGCCTTCACCAATGGCAAGAATCGTGGATCTGATGCAGTTGGAAGGTATGCAGGTTGGAGAGGGACAGATCTCCTTGAACATCCATGATCCGCAGGCGTCTTGGAACAGCGGTGTGTTCACCTTCGGCTCTGAAAATGGAAAATTGACAATTGAGCAAGGAGGATCCCCAACCGGAAAGATTTCTATACACGCACTTTCAGCAATCATTTATGGTTGTGCTGATCCCTATGATTTTCCATTCAAAGGGTGGGGTAACCTCTCAAATGATTCTATTTCACAAATCATGTCTCTGTTTCCTCCACTTCCCGCATTCTTGGAAGAACTTTTCTAGAGCTTTACAACCTTCATCATCGTATAATCATCAGAAACTTCCCAGACTTCTATGATTGTCCCAGCCTTGATTCTTTCAACCGGAACGTTCTGTAGGGGAGTCCATTGGGTCAAAATAATTTCCTCATCCTGCCCATTCAACTCAACTCTTGCCAAATATGGTATCCTAAACTTCCCTTCTGGATGCCCTCGTATTTCCTGAGCATCAACATCAAAGTGAAACTCCTCCTTTTCGCTCAAGCCTTCTGTTGGCCCTCGATAGGCTGTGATTTCCTTGATTTGCACAACATGCTCCCGGGGAACAAAGTAGTCAACTCGTTTGTTCAGCTCAAAATCATTTGCAAGAAACCTTGTGAAATAATGATCATAGCCGCCACGAAACTTCCAGACCTCGAATAGCGCGGCAGGAATGCTTGTATCCATTTCTTTGGAGAAGACATAATAAATTGCTGTTGGCAATTGATTGGTTCCATATCGGATAATATCACCTTTCTCAATTTGGGAGAGAAGCTTCTGGTTTGTTGAAAAATCTAAAATGTCCACGGAAACAGTACGGTTCCGAAGAATAATAAGGGATTCATTTGTACAAATCTCTTACAAATTTTTTCTGAATTTCAATTTTAAACCTTGCAGTTAACCTTACTCAATTATAATTTTCTCTACTTTTTTTATGAATAAATTATTGCAAAACCAACTTCATAGCAATAATTTTATATTTGTTTCAGTTTATCACAAATCAACTAACATGGAGGGATACCATGAAACATCTGAAACTCCTCTTCATAACTTTGGTTTTAGTAATGC
>JALUTL010000389.1 GCA_027016475.1 Candidatus Heimdallarchaeota archaeon | reverse complement strand
ATCATTGGATCTACAAACATTTATATAATCCTTGAAACATGGAAACTTGTTTGCAATGGGGTGAACGAGCAATTGAGTGAAGTTGAATTATGTCTCACCTTTTTTGAAGAGTCAAGGGAGGGAAACCATTGACTGATTGGTATGTAGAAGTTGTCATCAATCCAGTGCAGGAATTTATTGCAAAGGTTCGAAAGACAAGAGATCTATGGTCAGGTTCATTTCTCCTTTCCTATTTGTCTGCCTCCATGGTCAGTGAATTTTACAGCTGGAAAAAAGGCCATTCTGGAATGGCTACGTTGCAGACGCCATATACTGGACAAAAAGACTGGAATAAGAGTGCGATAGACATTCTGATTGATCTGGTTGAAAGACGCAGTGAAGGAACCAGGAAGGATGGCTCGTCCAATCTCGGTGACCAGCAGTTGTTTGGTTCATTGCCTCATTTCCTGAAGATCAAGGTTGATACGGATGCGGGTGCCAGAGACATTGCCATTCGTCTGCAGAAAACCTTTGAAAATACTTGGAAGGAAATTGCTGATGGAGTATGGAACTTGTTGCCGAGTTCTTCAGGGCTGTCCAAGAACATTTGGGACAGGCAAGTGTCAAGCTATTGGAATCTCAGCATCATCATAAGCCAACAGATGGGTTCAGACAAATATGGAAAGCTGAACAGGCTGTTTTTGCCGCCTGCCGAGGACTGGATTGGCTGCACAATGTTTGGGGATCTTCAGGATCTGACAGGTGATTTCAGGTGGAGTTCCAGGAAGGCCAAATGGGAAAATTTTGTTGGGGAATGGAAATCCGGAATATCAAATAATAACCATACAATGGTATCCGATTTTGATGAGGGGGAATGGCTCTCAGCACTCGGAGTTGTAAAAAGGCTCTTTCCAGTTTATCTATGTCAGAAATTCAGTAAAACTGGATACAGCGATTTGCTGAACGGCATCATTCATTTTAAGTCAGTGACCTATTATGCCGCGCTTCCTTGGTTGAAGTGGATGGACAGCAAGAAAAATGAATTTGAGAAGGAAATAGAAGAATTCGTTGAGCTTGTCAGTGCTCAAACAGCACAGGAAGGCAAGAGCATCGGCTTGGAAGATTTGCCGAGTGATGCGTTCTTTGAAGATTCGATCAAAAATCTTCCCTTCAAAGAGGGAACTGATGAAGAAACACAAAACCAAATCAGGAAAAAGCTTCAGAAGTTGACCAAAACAAAGAAACCTGAGCCGTATTACTCCATCTTGATTATGGACGGTGACAGGCTCGGCAGATATTTTTCTGAGGTTTCGGGTTCAAGCAGCGGGAAGACTGAAGCGAGCAGACGGCTCAGTGAATTTGCAACCACCGTTCCCAAAACAGTTGCCAAACACAATGGCGTTCTGATTTATGCTGGCGGGGACGATGTATTGGCCATTCTTCCATCGACACAGGTGCTGAAATGTGCATCAGACATCAGGAAGGATTATACGAATACTTTGGGTGCAGACATTGACCCCAAGAACGGCTACATTCCCACCATATCGGCAGGAATTGTGTTTAGCCACCACAAGCTTCCGCTAAGGGTTGCATTGAAGGAGGCCCATCATTTGCTGGAACAGGTCGCCAAAGATGAGAATGGAAGAGACAGCTTTGCGGTTTCGGTTCTGTTCCCGTCAACGACCAAATGCGGTTGGATTTCCCCGTGGATCGTGGAAGGCAAAGCCAAGGACAATATCCAGCGGTTCAATGAACTGCTTGAAAAACTTTCATGCCTTGAATTCAGCAATTCATTTTTCTACAAGGCAATCGACCTGTTTGAGAAATTTGATCCCGAAGGGAACGAGGACATAGTTGTCGAGATTTTGACAGCAGAATACTTCTCGACCCGAAGAGACCCGAACACCGACGTTCACAAATTTAGAGATAAGGTTGTTGAAGCCTGCAAAAATCTGCTGGATATGACCTTCAGGTGGAAGAACACTGAAGGAGAGCAGGAACGTTTTGGCTACGACAGAAACTTCATTAGATGGCTGAGGTTCTACAAGGAGCGTGTAATGCAATTTGAAGATGCTTAGGATTACGTTTGAACAGGTAGACCGTCTGTTCTTCAGAACCAACTCACCGTTTGACAGGTTTTCCAAAATGTGGGAAATGGTGGACAGCCAATTTCCGCCAAGTGCATTCACACTTTCAGGAGCATTCAGGGCGGCTGTTGCAAGAGATCATTTTGGTTGGAATGGCTCGTCATGGACTGATGAAATGAAACGCAATTTGGGTTCTGGAATCCATGACATAGAACCACTTGAATTTATGGGGCCATACATTGAAAAGCAGAGCAGATTATATGTTCAGGCACCACTGTTTCTGGTCAGCAAACCTGACAAGACCATTGATGCCATTAAGCCAGATTTGGATCATCAAATGTCGATGCTTGGTGCTGACAGCCCTGTCTATGCATTGAAACCTGATGACAATGAGAAGTATGATGTCCTGAAGCAGAGATATATTTCGCTTGAGGCCCTCAAAGGATTGCTGAACCTTCAAGATGCAAAAGCTGATGATCTCGACCTCAAATCAGAGAATTGTTTCCATGCCGAGGAATACCAGCCGGGGGTTTTCCTGAAGTTGCGCAAGAAAAGTGCAGCTGATGAACGGGGCTTCTTCACAAGGCAGTTCATCCGTCTGAATGATGATGTCAGGTTGGTCATGATGCTGACAGGCTTGTCATTGGAACTGCCTTCACAAATGGTTACACCACTTGGAGGAGAAAGCAGAGTTGGAGTGATCCAAACGGACAATCAGGAATTTTCCCTTCCAAAAATCAGGAACCTGAACAAGGACAGCAATGGTTGCAGGTTCTTCGTCTATTTTGTCAGCCATTACACACCATCGGCAGCAAATGAGACAGAAAAAACCAATGTGGTGAACGCACTGAAAAAGGACTTGCAATTGCCTGATATTGACTTCATTGGCTCTTCAGTCGGCAAGTACATCAGAATTGGGGGCTGGGACATGTTTTCATCAAAACCATTGCAATTGGACGCCTTCATCCCAGCAGGAAGCGTCTTTTTCTTTAGAGCGGCAGAATCCATGGAAAATGAGATTCTTGCCGGAACAGGAAACAGAATCGGGCAGTACCGAAGATTCGGTTTTGGCCAATACATCATTGGAACATGGTGATATGAAATGAACGGTAAATTGCTATCAATTTTTGCGGAAACGCAGATGCATGTGGGCATAGGGAGGTCTGAATCCTTTGTTGATCTTCCCTTTGCAAGAGAAGGAATAACAGAATACCCATTTATTCCGGGTACAGGGATCAAGGGAAGCCTAAGGCACCATTTTGGAAAAAATATCCAAAATTCGCCGGATAAAGCAGGATCCTCTTCGGATGAAATGAAAAACCATCCATTCAAAGACTCCTTTGGTGTGCCGGATTCAGCAGGCAACGTCATATTTTCTGACGGAAGGCTGTTGCTGCTCCCCGTACGAAGCCTGTCCAAGACGTACTTTTGGGTGACATGCCCATACATCCTTGAACGGCTCAACCGGGATCTTCAATTGTTGGGACTTGAAAAATGCATACCTGTTCCAACTGTTTCAGCCAACCAATATGTTGGGAAGGATCATGGAAGTGTGGTATTGGAAGACAGGGAGTTTACCCGAACGAAGGACGATGGCTTCAGTGATATAGTTGAAGCAATAAAGAAATTCATCCCCCATGATAGCACAAAAGCAAGACTGGAAAATCAGCTGATTGTACTAAGTGATGAGGACTTCAAATGGTTCGCAAAATATGGGCTTATGATACAGGCAAGGAACAAATTGGATGAAAATAAGAAGACAAGCAATGGCCTTTGGTATGAGGAATGGGTTGCTACAGACACCTTGTTCTACTCGCTCGTTTTCACAAGAAACACAGAGGATGATCTACTGCTGAAGAAAATCAAGAGGGAATACGTCCAATTGGGCGGAAACGAGACAGTAGGACAGGGACTTTGCCTCTTCAGCGAGGTTGAACTATGAGGGATGAAGCAATGGAAACCACTACATTGGATCATCAACGGGCAAAATACGCTTTGGATAAAGTAACTCCCATTGCAGAAAAAAAGGATGAAGTTGCCAAGAAATTCAGAAGCTATGCTGAAAGCCTCCCTGCAATCATTGTCCGAAACGGACTTGGACAGGCGCTTGCAATGGAGGCGGCAAACGGCAAGGTGGGACAAAGTCCAACAAAAGACGATGAAAAGGCACATAAAGCACTTTATGATATGGTTGGCGAATGGCTACTCCAACAGGTATTCAACAAAAAGGTAGCAGACAATATCCCACTTCAGGTGATCAACGAGATAATTACAGCAGACCAGATGACATACATGCGAGCCCAAGAGGAAGCAATCCATTTTCTCCAATGGGTCAAGCGGTTCGCCAATGCCATGATAGAGAGGCCAGACACATGATTCAATACAGATCAAATGAAACGGTTCCCCTTCCCAAGCAAAAATGGTCATCAATCAACAGTTCAGCAAACATGGGGCTTGTGTTCAACAAATATTTTCCTTGGAAAAAAGGAAAAGAAATGGAGAAGTCTGATGGCTGGACAAATGCCTTCATCAGTGAATTCAACCGACAGCAACCTTCCCAAGAATACGAGCAACGATATTGGAAAATGGTTTCAGAACTCAAAGGAACTCTTTTTGAGCTGGAATGCATTTCAGACCTTATCATCGGCATGGGAAATGCCCACCCAATGGAGAACGGCTTCACCTTTGACCATTCACAGGGCCTGCCATTCATTCCTGGTACCACTATCAAGGGAATCTGGAAAGCGGCACTCAATGAAAAACATAAAATTTCAAACAAGGAAGAACCCAAGCAAGTGGACGAGCTAATCTTTCTTGATGCAATTCCCAGAGAAATCAAAATGAAGATAGACATCATGACCCCCCACTATCAGCCGTACTATGCGTCAAATGGCAAGACACCGCCAGGAGATTGGTTCAACCCCATTCCTATCCAGTTTGTGGTCATTTCCAAAGGTTCAAAGTTCCTTTGGGGAATCATTCACAGATCAGGAAAAAGTACACAAGACGCAGAAGCCATGCTCGAAGAGTGGCTCAAAAATTACGGCATCGGTGGAAAAACGGCAGTGGGCTATGGCAGAATCAAAATGAAAAAACTCGGAGGAAAGGCAACATGAGTAAATTTACCCTAGACTTTGAAATCATAACACCCATGTTCATGGCCGGAGCAAACCAGAAATCCACAGAATTCAGGCTCCAAAGCTTCAAAGGAGTCCTGCGATTTTGGTGGAGGGCAGTGACTTTTGCCAAATACCAAAGCATAAACAAACTAAGAATTGAAGAGGATGGCATATTCGGCTCCACGGAAAAGGCATCTAGAATTACGCTGAACCTGGAAAGCTACCGGAAAGGAAGGACACCCGTTCAATTCAAGAACAAATATGGCTTGATCTATCTTGGGTACTGCGCAGTGGGTTTCAGAGGAAATACAACCAGAAGATATATTCCGCCTTCTACCACTGGAAGAATTTCCATATTCTGCAAAGGCCTTTCCAATGACCAACTGGAATTACTGAAGCAAGCACTGACTGCATTTGCCCTATTCGGAAACATGGGGTCAAAATCACGAAAGGGGTATGGATCGTTTTCAGTCAGGAAGCTAACCCTTGACAACGAAATAGTCTACGAGCAACCAAGGAATGCAGGAAAACTGGAGAAGCTCATCAAAAACTTTTTTGCAGCCAACAGATTCAGCAACTTGAGAGGAATGCCTCCGTTTTCCGCCTTCTCGAGCCAGACACGAATTGACATCATTGACACAGGTACGGATGCACTTGAGCTGCTGAATATAATCGGTGAACGCATGGTGCTTTACAGAAGCTGGGGAAGAAACGGAAGAGTGATGAACAGGCCCGCTGAAAGGAACTTCAAGAAAGACCATGACTTGATCAAGGATATGCAGTATGGAAAGAAACCAACAGACCATCCTGACCGGGTCAATTTTGGGCTGCCGCACAACTACTTTTTTTCCTCAAGCAAATTCAAGGCAAGTGTTGAGCCTGATTCAAAGGAAATTAATCGCCGTGCCTCTCCTCTGTTCATCAAGATCCACAAGGTCGGGGACAGATCATATGCGGCGGTCTCGCTGATTTTACGGTCACAGTTCCTGCCACAAAACATCAAAATAAAAATCTCATCACGAAAAATATCCAACTCAGTGCAGGCCAGACCGGATTGGTCGGTTCTTGACAAATTCCTTGACGGAGTGGACAAGCTGAATAAACCCCGTTTCCCAAAGAAAAGAGCAGTTGTTCCATAAGTCTACGAAAAATTCAAAACGACATGTGTTTCCTACAGCATGATGTACATTGAAGAAATTACGATTAAAAATTTCAAAAGCCTGAAGGATGTAAAGTTTACGTTCAACAAGATCAATGTGTTCATCGGAGACACAAACACAGGCAAATCAAATGTAATTGAAGCCTTGGCATTCTTGGGAAGCTTTGCCAATTTTGATGAGAACCATTACGGAGAGTATCTTCGCAAATTCATCCGGTTTCATTCCTTCGTTGATTTGTTCTATGACAGGAACTTCGAAAACTCTATTGAGTTTTCATTGACCTATGATGATAATGGCGAAAAGAAAGAGTTTCAATGCACAATTTCAGGAGATGAAAATGGTCTAACGATATCAGACCCCAATCAAGACCGTACTTTTGCAGAAATCGGCTACGATGGGCAATTGATAGCAATGGACTTCAAGGCACTTCAAGACCTCAAATCCATCAAATTCTACAACTTTGCCAGAACCAGCGAAGCAGAGGACATCTCATCAAATGTCAAAGACAGGTCATTGCGTCCTCCAAATGGAAACAACCTGTTTCAGACAATTTGGTATTCCAAATCAAATAGAGACTTCGTAGCAGAGCTTTTTTCTTTCTTTGGATACAGGGTAGTCTTTGAAATTGCAGAAAGAAATATCTTGTTCCAGAAGCAAGAAGAGGACTATATTGTACACTTCCCTTTTGTTCTTCTCTCAGATACATTAAGATTGTCATTGTATTATTACATGGCTTTGCTTTCCAATCAAAGCGCCATACTGTGTTTTGATGAACCGGAAGTGTTCATGTTTCCATCACATGTAATCAACATAGGAGAGGACATAGTTGGGAATTGGCCAAATAAACATAACCAAATCATACTTACAACACATAACCCATACTTTCTGGAAAGCATTGTTGCAAAATCCGATTTTAATGACTTGAACATTTACATCCCACGCCTTAAGGACTTGCGTTCAGATTTCAAATTATTGGACAAAGAACAGGTTCAGTCGATTTATCAAAATGACTTGCTTATGAACTATGAAGCTTTTTTTGGGGAATAGGGGGAACCAGAGCCATGTATATCTATGTTGAATGTTACAATGATAAATTTCTTTTCAAACAAATCATCAATCAATTGACCTCGAGAACAGTAACGATCAATCACGCAGGAGACAAAGTTAGGGTTATCAGAAAGGTAGAAAAGAATCGAACTGGAATAGGAGTAGTTGACAAGGATCATGAAACATTAACTAAACGTTTGAATCAAGCGAAGTTATTAACTACAAATGAAAATTTGTCTGTTTATAAGTTTCATAAAGCCCTTTTCATAGAAATTGATCCGGATTTGGAAGGATGGCTTTATTGGGTCGCCCAACAGAACGGAGTAAAAGCAAACAAATTCAACCTTCCAAATTCAGTCAATGGATATCCTTCAGGCCATATAAAAAACATGTATAAGAAGGCCGGATTCGCCAACTTTTTGGATGCATTGAAGGGCACACCACAATTTCAATTTTTGGTGAATCAGATCAGCAAGCACTTACCTTAAATGTTCTACAGTTTTTGAACCTATTACTAGGATTCTCACTCATTGAGACGATATGTTTTCTCCATTCTCAGCGGCTCTAATAAATGTTT
>JALUTL010000388.1 GCA_027016475.1 Candidatus Heimdallarchaeota archaeon | reverse complement strand
GTGCAAGTGATATTAAAGACGTATGTCAGTCTGCACAACTTCAGGCAGTACACGAACTGTTTAACTCTCCAGGCTATCATGAGCCAATAGAAGGTGAAGAACCACAACAACCACGAGACATTACTATTGCAGACTTTAGAGATATTATATCTAGAAGAAAGCCTAGTGTGTCAAACGAGATGCTTCGTGCATACTACAAGTGGAGCGAAGAATTCAAAGCACTCTGATCGAGAAATTTTTTTGCGATCAATTGTCCAAAAATATAAATTCGTAAGCTAGGCCACTTGACGAGGGTCACAAAGATATCCACTAAAAAATCGCAATATGACAACAAAAATGCGAAGCTGATCTTTGATGATGGTACCGTTTTAGATGGAATGGGCTTTGGTTACTCTACTACTGTTTTTGGTGAAGTTGTATTCAATACTGGAATGGTAGGCTACCCAGAAACTCTTACGGACCCTTCATATGCAGGCCAGATACTCACCTTAACATATCCTCTTGTAGGTAACTATGGTGTACCAGATCCAGCTAAAAAAGATGAAGATGGTATACCAAAATACTTTGAGTCTGATCGAATACAAGTTCGGGGTTTGGTAGTTCATGAGCTATCAAACATTGCAAGTCACTGGAATCTTTCGATGACTTTGGATGAATGGATGTATAATGAGAAAGTTCCTGGAATCTCTGGAATAGATACTAGAGCACTAACAAAAAAACTTCGAGAAGGAGGCGTAATGATGGGCGCATTGGCAGTATCTGATAATGAGATTGACGTTGAACAAGTAAGACATCATCTCAAAAATGCAAAACCATACGATGACGAAGAATTTATGGATTCTGTTTAGTGGTAATTGATACTGGTGCAAAAAATGCAATTATACGAAGTATTCGACAGCTCGGCTATAAAGTTATCAAAGTTCCATGGAATACATCAATTGAAAAAATTTTGTCATATTCACCTAAAGGAGTAGTTATTAGCAACGGACCTGGAGATCCACAAAAATGTCCTGATACCATAAACACTGCAAAATCATTAATTGAAAAAAATATTCCGACACTTGGAATATGTTTGGGTGCTCAAATTATTGGATTAGCTGGAAATGCAGACACTTACAAATTAAAGTATGGCCATAGAGGACAAAACAAATCTTGTTTGAATTTAGTTGATAATCAAGTTTATGTTACGAGTCAGAACCATGGTTACTGTATTGAACCTGATTCACTTAAAAATTCTGAATTTGATTTATGGTTTACAAACACTGATGATAAGACAGTTGAAGGAATAAAACACAAAAAACAAAACTGCATTGCAGTTCAATTTCATCCTGAAGCATCACCAGGTCCTTATGACTGTAAGTACATCTTTGAGAGACTCAAAACTCTAATGGAGGAGGGAGACGCTGCCAAAAAATGAGACGTTAAAGAAAATTCTTGTGTTAGGTAGTGGGGCAATTAAAATCGGAGAAGCCGGCGAGAGTCGCTAAAACGACCGTCAATTTGACTACTCCGGTAGCCAATGCCTCAAGGCAATTCGCGAAGATGGACTGGAAAGTATTCTCATCAATCCAAACATTGCAACAATTCAGACTGATACTAGATTTGCAGACAAAGTTTACCTACTTCCAGTTAATCCATCGTATGCAAGATCAATCATAGAGTCAGAACGCCCAGATGGAATCATGCTTGCATACGGAGGTCAGACCGCTTTGAACTGTGGTGTAAAGCTGCAAGAAGACGGAATTTTAGAGAAATATGGCATAACGGTTCTAGGAACGCAGATTCCAGGCATTCAACGCACCGAAGACAGACAGCTTTTCAAAGATTCTATGATTGAGTGTGGTGTTCCCGTTCTCAAAAGCAAGACTGTGACTAATTTTGATGATGCAAAGAAGGTAGCTGAAGAATTAGGCTATCCTGTGATAATCCGCGTTGCCTATACTCTTGGAGGTAAGGGTGGCGGTATTGCACACAATGAGATAGAGTTACATGAGATTGTAGAGCGTGGAATCAATGCAAGCTTAGTTGGCCAAGTTCTAATTGAAGAATACATAGGTCACTGGAAACAAATCGAGTATGAGGTAATGCAAGACTATGCTGGAAACAATGTCATTGTTTGTAACATGGAAAACGTTCTTGGAATGAAAGCGCACACTGGTGATAACATTGTTGTTGCACCATCACAAACAATTGACAATCATGAATACCACATGATGCGTTCTGCTGCACTTCGTGCAACAAAACACGTTGGTATTGTTGGTGAATGCAATATTCAATATGCACTTGAACCTAATTCTGACAGATTTGTTGCAATCGAGATTAATCCACGACTTTCTCGCTCATCAGCTCTTGCAAGTAAAGCTACTGGATATCCACTGGCATATATGTCAGCTAAGATTGGATTGGGTTATACGCTGCCAGAGCTAGTAAATCATATTACAAAAACAACTACTGCATGCTTTGAGCCATCATTAGATTATATTG
>JALUTL010000387.1 GCA_027016475.1 Candidatus Heimdallarchaeota archaeon | reverse complement strand
ACCTAAAACTTGGAAAAACCCTTACTATGGAAGATGGCACACTGATTCGTCCGCAAGACGTAATTGGACCGCCAAGAAAGGGAAGATCGATAGTCTATTCAGGTGACACAAAATATAATCCTGAGCTCGCTGACTTTGCCAAAAATTGCCATCTCCTTATCCACGAAGCGACATACCCATCCGATGATCCAACCATTGGAAATGACCGTGAGCACTCCACGGTACAGGAGGCGGCTCAGATTGGACGATTGGCCAACGCCAGAATGACAATTCTCACACATATCGGCCCGCAACTCCTTGATTTCAAGAAGGAAAAATTATTGGCGTCTGAAATTACGGTCATAAAATTTGCAAGAGACGGTATGTCCTATACCTTGCCCTATGATCTTGTAAGACAATAGCTCCAGTTGGTTCAGTTCACTTCTGAAAACTAGTGCTCTGAAATTGATTTACTTTGAATTCACTTTCAAGTTTCTCTCTCGTATAGTTTTTATTTACATTTGACCAATGTAGTCTGTTGACAAATCTTTTTGAAAAATACACCACAGATTCCGTCTTCCGTGACAGGTTCAGCCTCACCCCCGAATATGTTCCAGAGGAACTTCCCACAAGGGAGGACGAACAGACCAGAATGGTTGAAGCCTTGTCTATCCTCCTAGATCCATTTCGGCCAGTGGCTGTGAACATAGCAATCATTGGACCTGCTGGTGTCGGAAAAACCACTTTGGCGAAAAAAATCACTAGCGATCTCCAAAGTTACGCCACTTCCCAAAATATCAACTTAGAAACCCATTACGTCAACTGCCATTCCTTTCGGACAAAAACATCAATCCTTAGACGATTGGCAACTGACAAGTTCAACATCCAAGGAAGAGGCTTTAGCGATGAAGAGATGATGGAAATGTTGGCCAAAAAACTGTCTAGGGAGAACAAACGGATAGTTCTAACTATTGATGAAGCAGGAATGCTTAAACCTGAGGATATTCTTGGATTGATGCATATGAACGAACTTTTCCCGCCTGGCGTCGGGCGTATTTCCATCATTATTATAACCCGAAGGCAGCAATGGTCTCTCATGCTTAATACTCATCTCTCAGGGAGGGTTCAGGATCAGATTAACATGAAAAAATATACCCGGGAGCAACTGAAAAAGATCCTATCCTATAGGGCACAACTCGGATTCTACGCTGGTGTTCTCTCTGATGAGGTCTTGGAAATGATTGTTGACATAGCCGCAACAACAGGAAACGCAAGGCATGGAATAGAAATCATGTTGCGGTGTGGAATGATCGCAAATGCTAAAAAGACATCAGTCATCACTCCCGAATTTGTCCGAGCTGCAAAAAACGAAGTGTATCCTGAACTGAGACCAGACGTTTTCAACGATCTCAAAATGAATGAACTGATGGTGGCCCTTTCCATTGCAACCATTCTCTCTAAATCTGGAGGTTTGGTTCATACAACTATCAACGAAGCCTATCAGGTATATAAGATGTTCTGTGAACAGTACGACATCAAAGGCCAGTCCAAGGCAACATTCCGCCTCTATTTGGACAATTTGGCCCAATTGGGCATTGTGATTTCACAAGTTAAGCCAATGCCCGATGGATCCAGAGGCAGACGGTCAATCATTACCCTGCATGACATTCCTGCACTGATTGTCAAGGAAAGAGTTGAAGAAGCGATCAAGAAAAAGGTACAGAACAAATTGGATTGAACCTCTCACTAATTATATCTGAATCAGTACATCCGTATAGCATTGTTCCATTTGAGTTAGATGCACCAAGGTCTTCCATTAGCCATTCAAATTTGGAACTGTTCTTGCCTTTTTAGTATAAATGTGGAATTTGTCTTTTGTTTTTATGATTGTATTGGACAACATTTATATTTTCTTGTAGTTATTGGACGGTATGGAACAATTGAATACATACACTGATTACATTGAACTACTTCAGTCTGACATTGCTTCGTTGATTTCAGATCCCATCATGCAGGATGTGTACGAAGCCTATCAGTGCATATCAGATGCAATCAGGGCCCATCTTGTCAGTGAGCAATTTCTTGAATTCAAACCTCCTCTCATTGGACCAGTTACTGATCCTGGTATTCGCGGTGCCAAGCAGGTTGAAATCGAATTTTATGGGCAGACGTATAAATTCATGAGCAGTGCAATCTTATACAAACAGCTTCTGGCCATTTCACGAAAGAGGGCAGGAAAAGAAGGACGAATTTTCTTTTTTGCTGACAACTTGAGACTAGAACCTGCTGAGACTGCAAGTACTGACCGTCATTTGGTGGAATTTGTCCAAGTTGATCTGGAACTTGTGGACGCTGACCATTTTGTCGCAATGGAAGTCGCTGAAAAAATGGTGACAGCAATCCATCAAACAATGAAAGAGCACGAAAGCTCGCTCAAAAAAATATGGGAACATTTCCGCCAAAAAAGTGAAGACCGTGGACTGGTTTTCCGTAATCACTTGACAG
>JALUTL010000386.1 GCA_027016475.1 Candidatus Heimdallarchaeota archaeon | reverse complement strand
CTGCACGTTGTTCCAAGTCCTTCCGTGCTTCCAACAAATCATCTCTCATTGGCTGAAGAATTTTTGAATAATAATTGTCCAAAAGCGAGTTAATAAACATCGGCATTGTGATTTCCTTCAATTCAGAACGCTTATTCTTGAGAATTTCCTCTTTTTCTTCAATTGATGTTATCAATGATGCTAAACTAATGACCGCTTCCCTCTCAATGGTGAGAATTTCCCTGAGAAACGGGAAGTTCGCATAATATCTTTTTATTTTGTCACCTACAACACTAACTAATCCAAAATCAGTTAGATCCCTTAATGATTCTAGAACTTCCAAAAGTCCCGGATTGTTCAGTGTCTCATTGATTTCACCTGGGGTCATCACACCTTTTCCCAAGAGAACACCGTAAACTTTCTGATCCAACTTGTTCAACCCGAACCGTTCAAAGAATTCGGAATAAAGTTCCACTTCAGACATTCTATGAATTCCTCTTGTTCTTCAAGCATAAATGTTTACCACTCATGAAGAAAGATTCTTGCCCTATTTTCACAAAAATTTTCTTGAGTGCGCGCTAACAAATTGTCTTTATTTCATCATTCTTCAGATTCATTTGCAAGTGTCAGACCAGAAAAATCCTCTTGATGAGCAAGTCATCAACGCAATCAGCCAATTGCTGAACTACTCTCCAACTTCTATGAACGGCAGCTTGGAGGATTTGAGAAAGACCAAGCTTTCTGCACTGAAAATCGTTTCAGACAATTGGGATAAGGAAAGAATGATTGAATTCATTTGGGCGGCAATAAAGGAAGAGCCTGACATTGAAATAAAAAAGCATCTTGTCAAGTTTATTATCAACAAAAGAAAATTGAAAGCTTTTCCTAGACTTCTTCGATTTTGCCAGATAGGTGTGTTCACTCCTCAGATTCAGAGATTAATCGCCTCCCGTTTCATTGCCTATTATGAACAGATTGATGATCCTTCAAATGAGGAAGACATAAGGCACTCATTTGATGTTTTGGCTAAAACGCTCAGAGAAAAAGACACACAATCGTTGCCGGTTGCTGTTGCAATCCTTTCATCTTTTGAAACGAGGAGTGAAATACCATCATTTTTGGAGAAAGAAATGATACTTGCAAATTTCAGAAAGCTGGTATTCGGCATTGCAAAATCAGAATACATCCTGGACAAAATATTTTCTGTTCAAAACATTGGTGAACAAAAGGAGAATATTATTCTCGAATTGGCAAAAATACTGCTCTTCAGACATGATAAGGCTCCAAGTCAAAAAGTTGTCGTCGACCTCACTGATATCACCCTTTGGAGCAGCTACATGGATTTGCCGTCACCCTTGAAATTCATCATTGCCAGAGTCAAATCACCCTATTCTCCATTGAAAATACGTCTTCAGGCAATAAAGGCACTTTCCAGCATTCAATCTTCTGTTATCGGGCTATTGCCAGAAATCATGTTGGGACTGCCTGAACAAGATTGGAAAATAATTGACGAAATTTATATCCAGGACATCTACAATTCTGCCATTCAATTGCCGGCAATTACTGGTGCAGGTCTTCGTAGGCTGTTTGCCGAACGGTATCTCCCCCAATTTCTGTTGAACTATGACTATTCCAATGCCATCCAAGACACTGTTCTCAATGTTGTCAATTTGACAGAATATGAATTAGAACTCATCAAGGTTCTTCAAGATATAGATATGGCAAAAGAGTTGCCGTTTCTTGATAAGGTGGACGAACTGCATAAAAAACTTGATGGCTTAAACCTTCCAAAAAATGAACTGAAACAACTGAAAGAGAAATTGATAAATGACGATACTATAAAGAAGATTCAAACTGCTCTCAATACAATAGAGTATGGACTTCTTTGTGTTTTGGAGCATTCCCGCCTCTTGGCCAAAACAATGGAACACATGAAAATAGAAGAAGAACTCACTTACCATGTAATTTTGGATGCATTCTACGAAGAATCACTTCCTGAAGCATTCAATATGGAACCATTAATGCCCAATTTTCTCATGAAGTTCCTACTCCTTGACATTGTTCGGCAAACACTTTTGTCTACTGCTTTTACTACAACCAAACCTGATATCCGTCAACAAGCATTTTCCCAATTGTCTTCTCCTGAATTCTGGAAAATTGAAGAGACAATCACTGTTAGTCCAGCACAGATTCAATTGATCTTGGATATTGGCATAAATATCCTCTTATATGAAAAGAATCGAATGGTTTACTTTGCAATTTTCAAAACTTTGTATTCCTTCCTCAAAACTCTGTTCCACGAAATCAAGAATGGGAACTCTATTTTCCCAATTGACGATATCATCTCACGGTTGGAGCAGAGTGCAATCAAAGAAAAAATTATGTCCTTATCCACCAACCCACAATCTTTCCCTCTTTATCTCCTTTATACTCTTATGGTAGAAGGAACTGTTCCCCAACTTCCTCCCGTCAACAAAATCACGTCGGATATTGCAGCAATCCTGATCGATCTCTACCTTCCTCATTTGTCTTCCGCAACAGGAAAGGATGCATTGGAAAATTTGCTGAAACATAGGGCATCCAAAACCGAATTTCTCAAAGCAATTGATGAGATCAGTTCCGATATGGATAACACAATGACAACCAACCTCACCGTTATCCATGAATTTTTGGAATCGTTGGCGGATGATCAATCATCAGAAATACGAACTAAGTCACGCTTTTTGCTAAAACGCTTGGAACATTATTTTCCTATTGATCAAAAAGAACAATGATGTCAATCCCCGGGTAATCTTCAGCAAGCCGTTTATAGTCCTTTCTATGGGAGTAGAGAACCAAGATCGCAATAGGGATGCCTTCTAGCTTTCTGATCAAAGTAACCATGCCTCGTAAGCTTTGTCCGCTGTTAATTACATCATCCACTACCAAGATTCTTTCACCGCGTTTGATGAACTTCCTTGGAAGAAATAACCCTTGCAATCTTCCATCAGCTGGTGTGAAATAGTATTGCCCCCATTCTGTTTCCTTGAGCATGTCGTAGGTTGGACTTTGACGGATGTATACCATGTCAACCTGTTCACCCAATGTTGATGCTATCGCTGATGCAAATGGTATGCCGTCCACTTCTAATGTCACAACCTTTCTTATCTGTTGTTCAGACAGCACAAGTTGCCGTCCATCAATGGTCTTAAGTCGGCGATAAAGTGCCAAATCGCAGATTGTTCTCAACGCCCTTGAGTCACTTAGGAGATAGGACAGATCAATCTGAATCTTCGGGTCTATCTTTATGATATGTGAATGCTCAGTTATGATTTCTCGAAAATCGAGCTGCACAAAATGGTCGGACAACAACAATTCCCACAATTGCTCTAAGCGATCTCCTGATGGCAAGGCTTTTCCTGACAAATACCTTGACAAATCTGCACCGGACATTTTGTCCATAATATTTTTGTTAATCTCCTCCATCAGGGACAATTGAGATTCAAAACGACGCTCAAGATATCTGAGTTTGTTGATGACCATCAACTTTTTTTTTGTATTCTGTTCAGCATTCACTTAAACATCCTTGGATGTATCCTTATTAATTTGTGTCATTTTACCCCATTTTGGTTGCAATCTCTTTCACTGGTCCATTCCAATTTTTTCTGAAACTGATACATTTATCTATTACAAAAGATTAAGAATCCTGTGAGCAAATCTCCTAACCCCATGATTCGACTCATTATGTTTACCAGCGAGGATTGCATCTATTGCCCACCTGTTGAATCAATCGTCAAAGAGGTTGTTGGAGGTGCAATAGGTGAACTTATCTATGTAAACACTGTTGACGTCGATGAAAATCCAGATGTTGCTGAAAGATACAACATTCACCATTTGCCTACATTGATGATCAATGAAAAGGTGGTTCTTGAAGGGGGCATGGATGATGACAGTGTCCGAGAAATCCTTTGGAATACCTTGCTTTCACTTGCCGTTGCAAACAAGGAAAGAATGGAAAAATCAAAGCAGTCACTCCTGCATTTGGCCGTCAATTCATGGGAATCCTTGACTGGAGAGCGAATGCTCCGTAAAACTGTTGGAGATTTCATCCATTTGGGACCATACCAATTGACCCTTCTGTCCCTCTATAGCCTTGATCCACTTGTTCCAGGCATTCTCTATCAGGCTGGATACCAAATGGGGCTGTATGGTCTGATGCACCATATTTTAAGCATTCTAGAACCTCGGCTCGGGATGACCACAAAACGCATGAAACGACTCAGGTTCATTACTGAAGCACTTGCGCTGTACTTCTCTGACAAGGAATTTCTTCCAACCTATATTGCTGAAAGTGCGAGAATCATCTATCTGTCCGATGAAAAATTTACAATTGAAATTAGCGGATTGGCATCTGGCTCAATGGGAATTAATGTAGGAGAACCCATGTGTGATTTCACAGCCGGTACTATCGCAGGTGTAACTGAAGCTCTTATGGGTACTGCAACGGTTGGTGTTGAAATAGCATGTGCTGCCAACGGCAACAATACTTGCATCTTTGAAATTCATATCGATCCTCCCTCTCCCCAAAACATCCGGAGATCACCTGAAGTAGAGGACAAGCTCGCAATCCGAGAAAGACGGCTCAATTTCTATGAAAGTATCCATTCATTGACTTTCAAGCTTGAGAACAGCTACTTCATGAGAAAACGTCTGCGTCCTTCCGTTGGTGACATGGTTCATATTTCCGCTCTACAACCAATTGTACTTTCGATCAAAATGATGGATGATTATCTGGCTTCAATACTTTTCTCGGCAGGAAGGGAATTAGGCATTTTTGGATCTGGAAAGGCACTGCTCTATGATATAGTCGAACGAAATTACCCTGAGGCTTCACTTCCAGTTGACTTCAACATTGGCGTTGAGGTTTTCCTGAAGTATATGACCCATCCCACAACCTATTTGGCTAATGAATGGGGAATTGTCGAGCTTTCAGAATTTGACCCGCAACGCCCTAACGAGCGCATATTGTCCATTGGTGATTATGGCGCCATTGCGGGGGTGCCGAACTTGGGAATGCCATTCTGCGACTATTTGGTCGGTTTCATCACTGGAAGGCTCGCAGTAATAATTGGTGAGGAACCACAAGTAAGGGAAATCGCCTGCCAAGGTACTGGGTCTGCTGTCTGCAAATTTGAAATCAAAAAGGCAGAAGGTTCTGATTGACATTAACCAGGTACTAAAATTTCATTCAACTCCGGCGTCAACAAATGAAAAAAAATTGTCCTCATGGGTTATTATTGTCCTTTTTGGTATGAACTCATTGGTTGCTGACATAATCTATGAAGGAAACCGATCGATTGCCCCGAATTTTCTCCAATCATTGGGAATGACTGCATTTCAAGTCGGATTGGTGGTGGGAGTTGCTGAATTTGTTGGTTATTTGACCAGATTTGTGGCAGGAAAGGCCGCTGACAGATACAAAATCTATTGGTTCCTTCTTGTGTGTGGGTATTTGGAACCATTTCAGTTCCCTTGATGGGATTAACTTCCAGTCTGAATGTTGTAATACTCCTCATTTTTCTTGAACGGATTGCAAAAGGCATTCGTTCTCCTGCTAAAAGTTCGATCGTATCGGTAGTTTCTGCCGATTATAACCAAGGCAAAATTTTCGGAATGATCGAGGTCTTTGATGAAATTGGTGCTATGCTAGGGCCACTCCTCCTCTCCGTAATCCTTTACAGGGGTGGAGACTACTATGCGGGGTTTCAATTCATGTGGCTTCTCTATGCATTCGTAGTCCTGATGCAGATCGTCCTTGTCAGGACATTCAAAGGAGAATTCAATTTCAGACATTCGGAAAGACTTGCTTTGAACCATCAGAATTCGCTTGACATGGGATTTTGGATTTTTGTTGCAACAATTTCTTCTAGCTTTGCCCTTACTTTTCCAATAGCTATAACTCTTGTCGCAAGCCAAAGTTATATCTTGGTTTGGCAATTGCCTCTCATTTATCTTGTTGTACATGTTTTCAGTGCCTTCATTTTCGGATCTCTACATCTTCCATCTTCAAACAAGCTTCCATTGCTAGTATTTGTCCTGTCACCCGCTACTTTTGTTTTGTTCCTGTCATCATCATTCACTGCTTCAATATTTGTTGCGACAATATATGGGATAATATTGGGCATCCATGAATCAACAATTCGGGCAATAATTGCAGAATTCTCACATGTATCCAATCGAGAAACTGCCTTTGGAATTTACAATCTTGCTATGGCGTTGGCATCGATGCTTGCAAATGTTCTTTTTGGTCTGCTGCTTGCTTTTTCCGGTGTAGTTCCAGCTGTCTTATTGGTTATGCTTGCGTTCCAAATGGCGCTTGGTGCTGTATACCTCAATCAATTTTTCAGCAAAAAAGAAAAGTCTAATTAATGCAGATTTACATTATATATGGTGTGTCCATTGTTTTTGTCTGTTCGGGAAACATTATCCGAAGTGCATTTTGTGAGCTCCTGCTAAAGCACAAAGTGAATACTGCTGATGTTTCCTCGTTGGGGCTGTTCTACAAAAACTCCATCATCCACCCAAAGACAAGGGAGGCTTTGCTTGAAAGGGGAGTTCCTCATGTCTTGATTGACAATTTCAAACCAACCTTTGCCGACGATATCGTATTGGATCCCGACAATCTGTATTTTTGCATGACCATGAAACATAAGAGCGATCTTCTATGCAGGGGAATTCCAGAAAGCAACATTCGTCTTGTTTCTTCTGTTCTCAACCAACACGTTGACGTGGAAGACCCCTACTTTATTGGAAACTATGACCAAGTGTTTTCCTATCTAAAAAAATGTATCGAAAAAATAGTAGAGGAAATGCTTGACCAATGATTCTCCAAAGAAAGTTTATTGACTGACAAACATTCACTATGCTTTTGAAGGAGTAACACCAAAAAACATTGTGAATCTGGTAATTGTGGCTATTATCGCAGTAATTATAGGGTTGTTCAGCGTAATGGCTGGATTGGGCGGCGGAGTGCTTATGGTGCCTGTGTTGGCATTGATGAATGACTACCCGTTTCCAGTCATTGTAGGCTCCGTATTGATTAGCTTGACTGTTCCAACTCTTGTAGGGTCTGTAGGTGCAATTCGTAGGGATGAGGTGGATTTCCGCCTGGCCTTCCTTTTTGAGGTTCCAACCGCAATCGGTGTAGTAATTGGTGCCAATTTGGCCGTTTCATTGAATGAGGGCATCCTTAAGCTAATATTTGCAATTGTTGCATTCATTCTCTCTATAGAACTGATGAAAAAATTGGCATCACGAAGACAGTTGCTTCCACGAAAAAGCGTTTTCTGGAAAAAAGTTGGGGAAATCCCTCCATTTTTGACACTGGAGAAAAAAGGTGCTTCATATCGAATATCGCTTACTTCACTTATGGGTGGTGGTATGATAATAGGTTTGCTGTCTGGCATGTTGGGCGTCGGCGGTGGATGGATCAAGACCCCCCTGCTTGTACTGGCTTTCGGAGTGCCTCCTTCCATAGCAACTGGTACCGCAATATTCATGATCCTGATAACCTCTGCAATTGGCGGGACAACTCATCTGTTGGCTGGTAACTTCAACCTTGACTTGATTTTGACGCTCATGTCTGCATTTGGCATCGGCGCATTCATTGGCGATCGTTTAAAATCCAAGATGGATGCCGAAGAATTGACCAAAATCATCATCATTGTCCTTTTCCTCGTCTCTGCTGCCATGTTTGTTGATGGAATGCGCACATCGGCATGATTTTGGAAAAATGACAAAACCCTTATTGTATTTATTCATTCATAAACTATGCAACAGCTCATTCAGGCTGAAACAGTTGATGACTTGATTCAACGGCAGGATCAATTCTTTTCCTCTGGCAAGACAGTGCCCTACCAATTCAGAAAAGACGTTCTCAAAAAACTCAAGACTTCAATCATCTCCTACACTGATGATTTGCTCGAAGCACTTGACAAGGATTTGGCAAATGGCAGACTGGTAGGC
>JALUTL010000385.1:6888-20827 GCA_027016475.1 Candidatus Heimdallarchaeota archaeon | reverse complement strand
ATCCTGGGATATTCCCCGGTAGGAGACGGGACCAACAAGGATGTTGTTGTCCAGATTGCGGAAGATGGAAGAACAGACACGCTTTATGCAATGCTTCATACGGACGCTGGGACAGTGGGAACTTTTGAATTCCCCAATGGAGATGATGTTCCGGTAAAGGAAGGAGGAGCGGTCATTACACCTTCCTTCAGTGTCACAGGGGATGTTGACCCATCAGTGGAAGTGGAAGACCAGCAAATCGTGAATGACCAAGTGACCGTGAAGAAAGTAGTCAGTCCGGGACCAGGTTGGATTGTCATTCATGCGGATGCTGATGGATCACCGGGAGCAATTCTCGGGAAAACAGCTGTGAACCATGGGACAAATACCGATGTCAAGGTCACCTTAGCAACCGAGGGAAGAACAGACATCATGTATGCCATGCTTCATGCGGACAATGGAACACGTGGCACTTTTGATTTCCCCAATGGCGACGACAAACCGGTCACAGTCAATGGAAGTATCGTGACACCTTCATTCAACATCCTATCGGAGAATGATGCGCCTGGTTTCAGCTTAATTGCCGGATTTGCAGGAATTTCTATTGCCGCATTGGTTTTCAGAAGGAAATCGAAGAAATAGATACAGAAACACTGTCTTTTGTAAGATAAAATTAAATTAGTGAAGGAAAAGAAGCCCATATGGGCGCATCTATGATGTCCTGCATGGATTAGAGGCAATTGACATCATCGAATCAAAGAACTCAAGACCACAGATATTTTGGCCTGTTGATCCAAAGGTGGCAGTTGAGCGCCTGCTTGAGTTCAAACGAGAAGAACTGGAACGAATAGAAAAACGATCTGAAGAAATGGTTGCCAAACTGAGTGAGATTCAGGTGCCCATGCCAAAGAATAGCCTTTTGTGGAAAGTTGCCATTGGTGAAACGCTCTACGATGACTATTTCCGATGGTTGACTGAAGCAGATGTCGAACTGCTAACAATGGTACTTCAGCCTCATTTGATATCTCTCGTGCATTTCCACTTCCAATCCTCGACAAGGCCGTATAGACTTTTTCCTCGTACTTGCTCAAGCCCAACTCTTCAAGCATAATTTTGTGTACCATTCCTTGAATTTATGTTTTTGCAACTGCAAGTTGTTGCCCGTTGTTGATTGACTGAAACAATGCGTTTCCTACGGGCAGCAGAAGAGGTTTAAAATAACAGGTTCGGCACTTGATGGATATGGACATTCTTGTCTCCAATGACGATGGCATTTATTCATCAGGAATTCTCAATTTGGCTGAAGCCGCAAAACGTTTGGGCAATGTGTGCATTGTTGCACCAGACAAGCAGCAAACGGGACAGGGAAAATCATTGACCTTCAATTCTCCGATCCGCTTCAATTCGTTGGCAGACCTCTCTGTTGAGGCGTACTCCCATTCCGGCGTTCCGGCAGATTCTTTGGTTCTCTACGACCATTTCAAAGGGAAGGAACCAGAGGTTGTGCTGTCCGGCATCAATGGCGGAGAGAATACTTCTATCCACAGTATCCTTACATCTGGAACTTGTGGCATTGCAATGGAAGGTGGATTGAGGAACATCCCTGCATTTGCATTCTCATTGGACGTTCCTGAAGAGTATATGTTTGCCCGTTCACTGCCTTTTGATTTGGTATCTGTGGCCAATATAGCGGTGGACATAGTCGAAGTATTTCTGCAAGCACCAAAAGACTTCTGGGACAGAATTTTGTTCGTCAATGTCAACTTTCCCCATGTGATGACAAAGAACACGAAAATCGAAGTGACTGGGCTTGAAACCTTCAAATACCATAACTATTTGGTCGAACGGATCGATCCCAAAGGGCAGAAATACCTCTGGCTTTGGGGCAAGAAACGGGAGGATTGGGACAAATCAAAGGACAGCTACAAGGTCATTTTTGACAACACAATTTCAATCACCCCTGTCACGTTCGGTGTCTATGAAAAAACTCTAGAAGTTGCGCAGAAGTTGTTTGAGGCAAGCAATCTGTCAGAATCAGTTCGAAGGCATTTGTAGAAACTTCTTGGTGATCGATAGCTCATGTGTTGTTAAAATGAGAACATACATCGTTTAGATGCGTTTTCAATGGTTGGTTGTTAACATTATTACAATATGTTTTAATAATAACTCTGTCGAGTAGAGAACAGAGAAAGGTGAATTGACATGATTATCCTTGATTCAACACTTAGGGAAGGTGAACAGACTCCAAATGTTACCTTTTCCGTTGAGCAGAAATTGAACTTTGCCAAGCTTATGGATGAGTTTGGAGTTGAAATGATCGAAGTTGGACATCCAAACGTGTCTCCGCAGATCCGAAATGCTATTCAGCTCATTGCCAAAGAAGGCCTGAAGGCTGAAGTGGTTGCCCATGTGCGGGCCGTGAAGGGGGACATTGATGAGGCTCTCGCCTGTGAGGTGGATCGTGTTGTAATTTTCCTGCCGACATCGGACATCCATCTTAGGACGAAAATCAATGTTTCACGGCAAGCGGCCTTGTCGCGAATAGAAGCATGCGTTTCCTATGCAAAAGATCATGGCGTCAGAGTAAGGTATACTCCTGAGGATTCCACACGAACAGACCGACAGTTCTTGATCCAGGCAATACAGGTGGCGAATCTGGCCGGTGCAGATCGTGCAAGCATCGCAGACACTGTCGGAATTGCCACACCTGTCATAATGGCGGAAATTGTCTCTGATGTCCTTGACCATGTTGACATTAGCTTGGATGTCCACTGCCACAACGATTTGGGGCTAGCCTTGGCCAACGCCATTGCCGGAGTTGAGGCTGGTGCTGATTGCGTCCATACAACTGTCAATGGACTGGGTGAACGCTGTGGCATTGTAGATCTAGCTCCTTTATGCATGTATTACCGGCTTCAAACCCCTTCGTCTTTCCATTATAGACTGGACTTGCTGACTGAAATCTATGAATTCGTAGAGAAGGTGACAGGATATCCTATCGGATTCAACTCTCCGGTTGTTGGCCGCAATGCCTTCTCGCACAAGAGTGGTGTCCATACAGATGGTGTTATCAAAAATCCATTGACGTATGAACCCTATGACCCAACCTTGATTGGACGGGGAAGGACTATAGTCATTGATAGGTACACTGGACGGTTGGCCGTCCAGACCCGGTTGAGGCAAATGGGGATTGAAGTTGACCCGCGGCACTTAAGAACAATTGTGGCGCAAGTCAAGGCATTTTCAGATTCTCATGGAGCAGTTCCTGACGATATCCTGTTGCAAATAGCCAACACAGTAGTCCAATCGAACAATTAGGTGATAGTATGGGAACATTAGCAGAAGAAATTCTCTCAAACAAGACTGGAAAGGATGTACAAGCAAATGAAATCATCGTTACAGAAGTCGACTATGTGCTCAGCCATGACACAACAACTCCTCTGATTATTGAGGCATTGCAGGCAATGGGAAGGGGACCTTGGAATCCGGATCGCGCAGTGGTGGTCTTTGACCACATTGTGCCTGCTCCTTCAATACAGGCAGCTCAGCTTCAGAAGAGGGTGAAAACATTTGTCAACCAGTATGAAATTCCCAACTTTTTCCAGGATGGAATTTGCCATCAGCTCATGGTTGAACGTCATTTTGCGTTGCCCGGGCATGTCATAGTTGGTGCAGACAGCCATTCATGTACCCATGGTGCTGTAGGTTGCTTTGCAACAGGCATGGGCTCCACTGATGTTGCTGTGGCCTATGCGACGGGCAAGATATGGTTGAAGGTACCAGAAACGATTGAACTTCATGCTGAGGGAAAATTTGAACATGGTGTTTACCCCAAAGACCTTGTGCTTGAAATGGTCAGGACAGTTGGTGCAGATGGGGCGACATATTGTGCGATAGAATACACTGGTGCTACAGTTGAAGGAATGTCGATTGAAGAACGGATGACACTGACCAGCATGGCCGTTGAAATGGGCGCAAAAGCGGGGATGGTCAAACCGGACAGGACAACCATGAACTACACAGGAGGAAAAGGGCAATTGATCGAACCAGTGGATCCCGTCTATTCGGGAACCCATTTCTTTGATACTGGAGACATATCCCCCAAAATCGCCGCTCCCCATAGGGTGGACAATGTGCATGACATTGATAGGTTTGAAGGTTTGTCAATTGATCAAGTCTTTCTGGGCACGTGCACGAATGGAAGGCTCAGTGATCTTGAAGTTGCCGCCCGTTACCTCAAAGGACGAACGATTCATCCTGAGGTTCGAATGGTGGTGGTGCCCGCCTCAAGAAAAGTCTTACAGGATGCCTATGCCCTCGGCTACGTGGATATATTCAATGATACTGGGGCAATTGTATGCAATCCTGGATGCGGCCCTTGCATAGGGCGTCATCAAGGTGTGCTTGCTCCCGGAGAGGTTGCTCTTACAACAATGAACCGAAATTTTCAAGGAAGGATGGGTTCCCCCGATGCAGAGGTCTATTTGGCTTCCCCAGCCACCATAGCCGCCTCGGCAATAGCGGGAGAGATCCGTGATCCAAGGGAGGTGACATTCTGATGCCTGTGGCTTGGGTGTTCGGTGACGATGTCAATACTGATGTAATCATACCCGGACGATACAATATAACTACGGATGAACAGGAGCTTGCTCGCCATGCATTTATTGAGGTGGAGCCTGCCTTTCCAGCACGAGTGAAACCCGGGGATGTTGTTGTCGGAGGAAGGAATTTTGGTTGCGGCAGCAGCCGGGAACATGCTCCGTTGGCACTTAGGGGGAACAAAGTTGCTGCTGTTGTTGCCAAAAGTTTTGCACGGATATTCTATCGAAATGCCATCAATATTGGGCTTCCAGTATTGGAGATACCTGATTTGGAGGGAATCGAAACCGGCGATGAAATCAATCTGAATCTAGAAGAAGGAACTCTCCATGTAAATGGAAGGACTGTCAGGCCCCGTCCACTTCCATCTTTTATTCAGGCAATTGTTGATGCGGGTGGTATCATCAATTATTTGAAAATACATGATCTTGGTGATGCTATTGGGACATCATAAAGTAATGCTTATTCCTGGTGATGGCATAGGGCCTGAAGTTATTGGTGCTACGACAGAACTGCTTGAGTTTATGGGTGCCAAGGTCGAATTTATTCATGCGGAAGCTGGATATGGTGCTTACAAAAAATACGGAACGCCTTTGCCAAAGGAAACAGTCGATCTCTTTGCGGAGGCGAAATGTGCACTCTTCGGTGCTGTCACCACCCCTCCCTCTATTGAAGGATATCGAAGCCCAATTATTCAGCTTCGGCAAATGTTTGACCTTTATGCAAATGTCCGCCCATTCAAATCCTTTGAACTATTCAAAGACTATTCATTTGATTTCGTCATCATCCGTGAGAATACTGAAGGACTATACGTTGCAAGAGAACACTGGAAATCTGATGGCATAGCGATTGCGGAACGCCAAATTACTCAGGAAGCCTGTGGCCGAATAGCCACCTTTGCTTTCGAAATGGCAAAATCACAAAGCAGAAACAGAGTGACAGCCGTGCACAAGGCTAATGTCCTGAGAGTTACCGATGGGCTCTTTCTCTCCTGTTTCCATAACGTTGCCAAGGATTACCCCATGATCCGCGTAGAGGAAATGCTGGTTGATTCAACTGCAACCCGATTGATTGTTTTCCCTGAAAGCTTTGACATAATCCTTGCCCCGAATCTTTATGGTGACATTCTATCTGATTTGGCGGCAGGTCTTGTTGGAAGTTTGGGTTTCTCGCCATCTGCAAATTTGGGTGTCGAGCATGCACTCTTTGAACCAATTCACGGATCTGCACCCGACATTGCAGGCAACGATGTGGCCAATCCTTATGGCACGCTGTTTGCCAGTTGCATGCTGCTTGAACATCTCGGTGAAAAAAAACTCGCCAATCGTCTTTTTAGTCTCCTCACTAATGGAATTGCCAACGGGATTCTGACTCATGATCTTGGTGGAAGATTTAGGACTTCTGAAGTGACAAAACAATTGATCAAACTTGAGGACATTGGTTACAGGTCTGGATAATTGTTCTTGTGTTTTTCATAATATCCCCAAGGATCATTCAAGTACTTCGGCAGCTCTTCCCTGATCAAATCAATGTTGTCCTCCAAAATCAAGTGGTCAGGTGCCCTAAGTTCCATCCAAATCGGATATGGCAATTCATGAAACACTTCTGCTGACTGCTCGATTTTGACCATCGGGTCATCGCGCGACACGAGTATCAGCGCGGGCACATTGATGTATTTCCAAAATCCTGATACGTTTGCTTTCCAAAAGATTTCTCTGGCTTGACGGGAAGCAGCATTAAGATCCATTTGATAAAGCCGTCTGAGCGCTTCTTGTCTTGATTTTTCAGATTCTTCCTTAGCAGCAATCTTTCTAATGATTGTAGGTGCTACAAACCGTCGAAGAAATCCTCCGAAAGCTGGTGGCACAAAAAAGCTGAACTTGATCTTCCAAGGCAGGTCAAATTTGCTGACAGGCGATATCAGAATGACCGAATCAACCTTTCTCGACAGTGGAAACCTGCCTGCAAACAGTGCCGCCAACCCCATTGTTCCCAAACAGTTGCCCTGCAGGGATTTGTTTCCAGGCGTTTTCCCATGGCTTTCCGCAAGCCTGTCATATTCCTCAAAGGCCTGTGAGATGAGGATCTCGGCATCAATGGCATTTTGCACTGGATCCAAGCGTCCATGTTTCGGAGACTTCCCACTGCCGCGTGCCTCATAGGAAAAAATGTTGACCAATCCCCTCAGTTGATCCTGAAACCATCGATTGGATTCTATCTGTGCCATCCACCCATTCATGACGGCATGTGCGGGAAGGCTAAGATTTTCTTCATCAAGGTCTGTCAGCCATCTCCTGTTGAAAAGATGATGATCCTGATATTGGGAAATCCTTCGCTGCCACAGCACTATATTTACATACCATTCTTCCTATAAAAGGGAAATCCATCAAGACAGGACATTCAAATTTAAACGCAATGTCTCTTATCTTATGTGAAAAAATTGCAAATTCTTATAATAAACCTTCCTTGAGGCATAGTATGGCTGGCAATTCACTATATGCCGCAATGACCGCCAATTTTCTAATAGGCGTAACCAAAACCGTGGCAGGTCTGCTTTCTGGATCTGCCGCAATGATCGCTGAAGCCTACCACAGCTTTGCAGATACCTTTAACCAAGTTCTTCTTTGGTTAGGCGTCCGAAGGAGCAAACGCGAACCAGATGCAGCACATCCGTTTGGCTACCAAAAGGTTCAGTTTTTTTGGGCCTTTGTGGTTGCAATTTTAATTTTCGGGATATCTGGCACATTGGCGTTCCGTGAAGGGTTGGAAATCATCCGCCATCCGGAAGGACATGAAGAATTGAAAATTGGAAGCTTGATTGTCAATTTGATCGTGCTTGGCATTGCCATTGTGCTTGAAAGCGGTTCAACATATATGGCCTTCAAGGAAGTCAATGAATACAGGGAAAAACATCAAATAGAAAACCTGAAAGATGCACTTGATGAAATGCAGGATCCAGTTCTTCTCTCCATATTCGTTGAGGACTGGCTGGCCCTGTTGGGATTGGTAATTGCCTTCGTTGGAACAATTATCACTTTCCTCACCCATGATCCCTTGTGGGACGGGATAACTTCATTAATCATTGGAATTATGCTGATGGCTGGCGGACTCCTTTTGGCGCGAGAGAACAAACGATATTTGGTCGGCAAAGGCGTCCATCCTCGGCTCTATAATTCCATCATGGATACCGTCTCTTCTTTTGAAGGAGTGAAGAAGGTAAATTCATTGAAAACTATGCTATTGGGACCAAAGGACATAATTGTGGCGCTGGATATCACTTTCGCTGAGCAGGTTGAGAAGGCTGATTTGCCTGCCCACATTGATAGGCTAGAGGACGCACTTATCAAGAAATTCAAGTTCATGAAAAAGGACAAAATCATTGTTGAAGCTCAGTAGCTCATGATAGTACATAACCAATTGTCATCAGTATAATTCCCCCCGCAAATAGGCTCATTTCCCACCCTACAAGTGCCATGGATTTTGTCCATGTTTCATAAATGTTCGTAAACGCTTTTTGGGCCTGATCCTGCCTTCTTTCATCACCGCTGAAAGCCATTACTATTCCATAGCCTATGGCCCCAGAATAAATGTCAAAGAAAAATCGCAGAAATTTGAAGATCGCTCCAATAGCCATTATTGCAAACCCCCAATCCAGCAATGCAGAAGGGAAGAATGTATAATCAAATCCTATCCCGAATGAAATGATTATAACAAAAATTCCTGCCACTGTACTTCCTGAAATCAAGAGGTATCTTAACCAAAGGGCGATTTGAAATCGTATGGGCGAGTGTGGCGGAGGCTTAAATGCATTGTCAATCATTTTTTGGATGTCATTCTCAGTGTTTTTTGCCATGATCTTCATTTTCCGTACGGTTTTTAAAATTTATCTCTATGTGAAAATGTCCTTTACTATTGCATTGATCTCTTTAGGGAACTCTACGACTGCACCGTCTGACGACACTCCATACTCCTTGATCAATGTCCGAACGACTTGGCTGAACACATTCAACGATTGTTTGACATAAAAGCATGGAGAAACCACAATTAGTCCGATAGTCCAGATGGTCTTTTCAGTAGTAACCTTTTCTACCAAAAAAGCCCTATCTTCAAGCATGACTTCGTTGAAATTGGAATCTTTCCCCGCAATTTCGTTGAAAACAGTAAAAATGGCACTGATGACGCTTCCCTTCAGGTATGCCGCCGAAGATGTCTCCTGATTCTGGCTCTTAAGGAAGTTATATGAATAAACTGTTACTCCGGATTCATTGACTACAAGCAGTTCCAAAATGGGGCTGGCCAATGTAGTGATATAGTTCGGATTTCGCCCATAAATGATGATTAATGGGAAGAGGAATGTCATCAAAATTAAAGGGAACTGTATGTTCATGACCCTTCCCAAAACTTGGTCTACTGCGAAAAGGATCATTCCCTCTGTCAATCCTGCCAAACTTGCAAATTGTATCTGAGCTGGCATAGTTGGCCCTGCATCGAATAAATAGTAGTTCTTGAGACTTCGGTAGTATGAAACGGTGCCGAAGGAGGCTGCAAAGACTAGCCCTAAAAAGGCCAATGTGGTGACAAGAACTCCCAATAGGCCCAAACGAATATAATTTTCTCCTGAAAGCAGGCTGGCAATTCCTACTACGAATGCAGGTGCAATGGAAAAGGATAGAGGCAGAACTCTCCATAATGGTGGATAGCTATATGTCTGAAATTCCAAATGCAAATAGAAAAGAAGAGTAAACATTGCAAGTAGTGGGAACCATAAAGAATCATGCAGTGCTTCATCGAGTTTGCGGGGAACTGGATCAAGGGTTGTGAAATCGATGTACCATGACCAGAAAAACATGATGGCTCCTGTTAAAATTGCTAGGGTAAAAGGTATGTTGTTTTTCTTATTGATTCTTCTGCCAGTTGTTTGAATCAGACGTACTACAAACAGAAGGAGAAGTCCTCCTCCCAACAAATAATAGGGATAAAGTCCTCCCATTGGCCAATATCTGAAATCTCTCCATGATTCCTTGATTGTGGGAATTGCTAGCAGAACAACTTCCAATGCCAAGATAATATTTGCCACAAGAAAGGGGTATCCTACAGTATTAAAGAACCTGATTCTACTTGTGTTATTGGGCGATTCGACCTGACTCACCAAACAAATAAATACATGCAAGAAAATAAGGTTAATGGGAAAATTAAGGATAAAAAACTAATACTACCTTTTTTTTGTTCCATGACCTATTATCCAGTTCCAGTCAAGCCATTGAACAGATTGAACCATCACGCCTGTTCTCAAAATTGGACAATGAAAAATCATATTAGTTTAACCACTTTTTGTGTATTATGTCTGAAAATTCTGTTCTGCTTCCACATTCACGATTTTTAGCAGGGTTTATCATCATTATGCTTGCAGTTGCGTTTGGAATTGCCCTATCAACTAACAATGTAATACTTGCAGACCAGCAGTATCGTCTCATTGAAGAATTTCCTGGAATCTCTTTCAATGCACCAGTTGCTTTTGATATCTATCGCAACAACTCCTATGTTGTTGAGCAAGATGGCACAATCCAAATGATCACACCAAAAGGGAACAAGCTACTTGCTTTAGACATTTCAGCACAGGTCGAATCAGGGGGAGAAAAAGGTCTTTTGGGCATAGCATTTCATCCCAACTACCCCTTAGTCTATTTGGACTATACTGCTCCAAATCCCTTGCATACTGTCATTTCAGAATTCAAGGTCAACTCGGATGGAACTATCAATGCCAGCTCTGAACGGATTCTGTTGACTGTCAATCAACCCTACGGCAACCATAATGGCGGGCAACTTGCATTTGGGCCCGATGGCATGCTCTATATTGCTATGGGTGATGGTGGTGCCGCAGGTGACCCCCACAATCACGCACAAAATCCCAAAACATTGCTTGGGGCCATATTGCGAATCGATCCTACAGGCCCCTGCAATGGCATGCCATATGGCATTCCTGCAGACAACCCCTTCGTTGGAAACACTGATGGGTTTCGGGAAGAAATTTATGCCTTTGGTCTCCGAAACCCTTGGCGATTTTCATTTGATGGTGACAAACTTTGGGCGGGTGATGTTGGCCAGAACCTCTATGAAGAAATTGACATCGTCATTAGAGGAGGAAATTATGGATGGAGCGGCAAGGAAGGATTTGAATGCTACAACTCCGCCATTTGCTCAAACAGTTCCTATATTGATCCCATTCATGCCTATGGACGAGGCGATGGAGGAACGGTCATTGGTGGATATGTATATAGGGGAACAAACATGACTGGTTTGGTTGGCAAATATATCTATGGAGACTTCATTTCAGGTAAAATTTGGTCTCTCCAAGAAGATGGAACAAACGAACTGATATTGGAGACTTCATTCCGGATATCCACATTTGGTCTCACTGCCGACCACGAAATCTTGGTCTTCGACTACAGTGGCAAAATCTATCGAATGGTTCATTCACTTTGAATTGTGAAAAATTATAAAAAACTCTTTGTGTGGTCATTGATTGGCGCTTATCTGTTTCGAACCCACTACTCAGCATATGGCACCTAATGCCGGAAGAAGTGCAATTCTGCCTCTTTTCCGGTTTGGTACCGGAAGAACCCCTTTCACTTGGGCATATGTAGTTCAAGCGAACAGGATGGAAAAGCCGGTGGACAACGGCAGACCAGTCCTGCGGTGATTCCCTGCCTGCCGTGCACCAGCAGCAGGGGGAACTCCAGCCTGATGTACGGCATGGGGATGCCGGTCAGCAGCTTGGCGATGCCCACGAATACGCCCAGCACGGCGGCGGTGGCAAGCAGGTTGATGGTGTGCCTGATTTTGGTTGCCTGCACTCCGGCAGTGATGCCCAGCCGATGATGGAAAGACAGGCATGGCGTCCTGCGAGTCCTGAGGTGGATCAGCGGATGTCCCTGTCGTCTTCGGTACCAGTCGGTATTGAAGACATGGAGGCATGGCTAGATACAAATGTATCATCTATATGGCACCTTGCAAGCGTTGATAGCAGCAACAATTGCAATTATCGTTGTTTCTCTTACCTATGACCTTATGAAGACCCTGTCGGCATAATTAGCTTTTTTGTCCTCATTACAATATTATTGGGATTACTGTACTCAATCTTTTCCTCATCGCTGAGGCTTTGTACTCAAATGAAGTCACCAAGGTTATGATTGCCTCTCCAGCTGTCTGATTCTGTTTGGCACATAATGTCCAAGATGCGAAGTTTCCTATATCCCGTTTCAGGCATCGGCACAACAGAAAATCAGATGTTCTTGAATAGTCTTAAAACCTTCTTTTCGCTCTGAAAATCATGGAATCATCAACATCCTATTCCACATCTAACAACCATTTGTTGGTTGGTTTTGCTTATGGTGCAACATTGGCAGTCATTGCCGTTTTGACCTTCAATACTCTCGAAATATTGGCAATGCCGCTTGTCATTCTTTGGCCTGTATTGGGGGCATACCTGTTCCGTACAAACTTCCCTGAAAAGACCAATTATGCATTGCTTGCTGCAAGCTTGGGGATCGCAGGAGGCGGCATTGTGGGTGCTATTTTCCTCATGCAGAGAACAAATGATGGATTTGCTGATTTGGCCGCTTTGGCTCTTGCCATCATGGGGATTTTCTATTCTATTGTCTTCTTCATTGTCGGCTTCCTGTTCTCAAAGCTTTTCAATCGAGGTTTTGAAGCACAATGACAATCATTTCTGCTCATGTCCTCCCTCATGGGGCAGTAGTATTGAAACCATCAAATGAACAGGAAACAAATCTTGCAGATGCAATGAAGAAAGTTGGTGATCAACTGGAAAGGCTGAAACCTGACATATTGTTTGTCAGTACACCTCATGGTTACATGCTGAAGCACAACTATGCCATCTATTTAACCACTAAGGCATTTGGTTCCGCTGAGTGGGAAGGGGAATACCAAGAATACGCTCTGGATGCAAAAATTGACCTTCAACTTGCCGAATCATTGGTGACGCATCTTTCTTCACAAGAATTTCCCATTGAAGGAATCATCCCCCATATTCCTACCCTTCCTGTAGAGCTCAGATGGGGTGAGGTTGTGCCATTATGGTATCTTCCAAAGGGACAAAAACATCTGTTTTTTTCCTTTCCTGCAAGACGATATGACCATCCTGAAAGAATGAAAGATGAGATCGAAACGTTGGGCAAGAAAATGTTTGAATGGCTGGAGGATCTAGAACAGAACATAAGTGTCATTATCAGCGGAGATTGGGCCCATACACATGCTGAAAATGGCCCATATGGTTTCTCTCTTGCCTCAAAAACATTTGATCTTGCGATTGTCAGATGGTTGCAGTACCAGAGCTACAGAAATGAGGAATGGGAAAATGCTCTCCAAACTGCCATGGACACTGTGAACGATGCATTGAGCTGTGGGTTCACGGGATTGTTCCTTCTCAACGCTCTTGTGGATCAGCATTGGAATGGCGACCTTCTCGCTTATGAAGCTCCTTCTTACTACGGAATGGCTGTTGCATCTTACTTTCCAGCTGAAACACTTGGTGAAACGTTGCATGAAACATATATAGGCCAAAACCAATTGAACAGCTCAAAACCGAGATCATACAAAAACTTCAACAATGGGTCAATACAGTAATCGAGCAGATGCAGACATTCGAAAACCATGTAATGCAAGTTGACACTAAAGAATACCAAAAACGAAAGGAGAAAAGAAAGAAAATCAAAGAAGAATGGTTCGAAAACAAATAACAAAATCGACCAAACAAAAAATTAACAAAACATCGGACCAGCAACATCTACGAACCTATCCTAATTTAAAAAGCAACCTCAAGGAATTCCCCACAATCAATGCTTCCGAAACTTCGTGGACAAGAATGGCACTAATCAAATTCACATTCCCTATTAAAACACCTGTTATTAAGAGAAACAGAATGATTCCGGAGGTAACTAGGTTTTGGAAGATTATTTTTTTCATTCTTTTTCCGATGTCCACAGCAAGGGCGATATTATGGATTTCATCACTCATTATCGCCACATCAGCAGTTTCCAATGCGACATCAGTACCTGCAACGCCCATCGCAATGCCGACATCGGCTAAGGCAAGAGCGGGGGCGTCATTAATTCCATCCCCAACCATAGCCAACTTATTCTTCTCTTTAAGTTCACTAATGATTCCTGCCTTATTTTCAGGACTCAGCTCGTAAAACACATGATTCTCGGGAATTCCCAATTGCCCGGCAACTCGTAACGCAGGTGATTTTCTATCACCAGTCAGCATGAATACTTGGATTCCTCTGTCTTCTAATTCCTTAATTGCCAATCTTGCCTCTGGCCTAATCTCATCTTCAAAT
>JALUTL010000385.1:0-6878 GCA_027016475.1 Candidatus Heimdallarchaeota archaeon | reverse complement strand
CTTCAAATGCCAAGGTACCATAGGGATCTCCGTTTTTCGTCAATATCGCCAATGTCTTGGATGAAGATAACTCTGAAAATTCATTCTTCAAGATTTTCCGGGACTTTGCTATTTCATAGCTACCCAACCACCATTTCTCTCCTTCGATAACACCCTCCACTCCCTCACCGGGAATCACCTTGAAATTTTCAACAGGAGATGGCTGAATACCCATTTCCTCAGCTTTCCTTAAAACCGCTTTCGCCAACGGATGACGCACCAATTGCTCTAGACTAGCAGCGTATTTTAAAACCTGTTTCTTCTCCACCCCAGTAACACCTACAACATCCGTAACTATCGAGGTTCCCATGGTGAGTGTACCAGTCTTGTCAAAGGCAATTGCCGTGACCTCTCCTAATCCCTGCAAATGTGCACCGCCTTTTACCAAAATCCCCTTTTTTGCTGCTGTACCGACTGATGCATATACGCTTACCGGGGTTGCAATGGCCAATGCACAGGGTGCAGCAGCAACAACAAAGGTAATCGAAAGCACGGCAGCGGCATCAAAACCTCGTGAGAACAGTAAAGAACCTACAAACAAAATAAGGGCAATTATAATGACAAATGGATTATAATACCTTGTAAACTTTTCAATCAGCAGTTGTGAAGGAACCTTCCTCTTTTGGGCGTCCTCTACCAATGAAATGATCCGAGCCACAGTACTCTCTGAAACTGGTTTTTCAACCTGAACCTTCAAAACACTATCTTGACAAATGGTTCCAGCAAATACCGCATCATTTTGAGATTTCAAAACGGGAACCGATTCGCCGGTGATTGCAGCTTCATCTACTGTACCGCGTCCCTCTAAAACAATTCCGTCAATCGGAATATAATCGCCAGGCCTAAGTAGGACAACGTCACCCGGCACTAAATCCTCTACTAGAACAACTTTTTCGTTTCCATCAATTAGCTTGGTTGCAGTTTTGGGTACAAGTGTCATCAATGACTTGATCGTTGTACGTGTTCGCTTGACAGTATAACCCTCTAAAGTCTCTGTTATTGAATATAGGAACACAATGGTCAACGACTCCTCCAATGCCCCAAGAGATGCCGCACCAACAATCGCCAGAGTCATGAGGACATCAATGGTGATCTTTCTCTTTTCGAAAATTGCCTCCACTGTTTCAACGTAAAAAAACCAACCGCCAGCAATTGCTCCTAGCAGAAAAATAGCAAATCTGACCAATTGCTCACTTTCCGGCAGCATATAGAGCAACACCAATATGATCAATGAAACCATCGTTCCAAAGATCCGAACCCATGGTATGGGAACCTTGAACTCCTGTGATACCTTACTCATTTACTATCACCCCTCGTTATAATTGACACAAGCCCAAATATTTCGATACGTCGTCTTGAGAACATCCTCCGCCAAATCAATTATTTCCCTGATCAATTCGCTTGATAGCGAATATGTGATCTTTCGACCCTTTTTGGACGTAACTACTAAGTTGCAGTCTCTTAGACAACCCAAATGGGTCGAAACTGTCGACTGCGGAAGACCTAACTCTTCCACAAGCTGAGATGCTATTTTCGGAGAGCTAGACAAAGACTTCAGTATCAAAAGACGAGTCTTGTCACCAAAACCCCGAAATAACTTCGCAAGCAATTCAATTTGAATCGACTGATCCACTTGCATCAATATATCGAGATGTGTCGATGTTTATTGTCTTTTCTGTATTCCCCTAACAAATTCCACAGATCCATTTGTCCCGAAACCATCATTTACTCCTTAATGCCTGCCAAATATCAATGCAATTGCATGTCCTCATAACTAGACCCTTTACTCTCAAAGTATGCAAATAAATGATTCCATAGATGAGAAATGATCCATGAAAATCATGACCCCTGCAAAAAAACCATAACCTTCAATGAATGAACGTCCAATTTCGATCTCAACAGAAAAAGAACCTCAACACGAAACACTGAAAGTTCCAGCAGTGAATATATGGAATATATCCTTCTTATGAGCCTCTACCAACTTCATGAGACTGATGTGGACACAATCATGGAACATACAGGGAAGGCATGGTTCAGAAACAAGGTAACCACAGGACTCAATACCCTTTTGAAAAAAGATCTCTGTTCAAGGGAAACCATAAAGGGAGAAGGCAAGAAATTCAAGTTCAAATACATATGTGCATTTTCTTCAATGATATTCAAATCTCTGCTGTCAGTTGACTGGATTGTGCCAAATATTTCCTGAAGTCTTCTGCATTCACCCCCTCAAACTGGTTCTCTTCCTTGAGCGTGGCAAGAACAAACGTCTCACCCGCATATCCTGTCGTTATCGCTCCGAAAAAGAAGCTGAAGGCTGTGGTTATGTCAGAAACCAAAAGGTAGAGAATCCCCGCAACAATTCCAAAGAAGAGAGAAATCAACCATGTGTCCTTGTATTTGCTCCTGACCGATTTGCGCTTGGTTCTAATGTATCTTCTCAATGTCTTTCTTCTTTGGGATTTGTTAACGTCCTTGAGATTTGGTTGAGCTTCCTTGATTATCTCCGCCATCTTGTCTGCGACTGAATTGGCCGATTCCAGCTCCTCCTTGATCCGTGCCACCCAAAAATGAAGAATAGATCCTGCAGTACTTAGAAAAATGGCTACAAACCCGAAACCTATATCTACTGGAATCACACGATCTCCTCCTTCAGTTCAGTCAGCTTCGCAATTTGCTTGGAATATCTATTGATCTGTCCCAAAATTTCGCGTGCCTGTGCAGTCAGCAAGTCAACAGAATAGCCTGCTGTCAATCCCTTAAACAGGAAGGAACGGAAAGTTGCAAAATCTTCTATTGGAGGAGATAGCATCGGAAAAACCACGGCGGCAGCAGTCACAACGAGGATTGAGAACACTGTACCCTCCAACTTGAACAGTTGCTTGAGTGGTGTGGTGATGTATGTGAAATCGCCTGAAAACATTGCAGAGAACCCTTCTCCAAAAAAAATGTCCGGAATTGACGTTTCTTCCTTGCGGTTCTGAATATTCCGAATTACAAGCTTCAGTGTCAGTCCGAAATAGAACACAGCTAGCGAGACATTCCGCTCGACGAGTGGTACTCCCTCTATGATAGTTACCCCGAAAACTGTTATGTCTACATGAATGACCATAGAATGGAATCTAAAATCGAATATATGAGGACTTCCCCCTAAATTTAATAATTATACATGAATACTCTCTAAAATATGGCTGTAGGTTTAAGTTAGCGTTAACAAAATTTATTATGACCTGTATTTCCTAACAAACTTGACAATTCGTGCTCTTGACATAAACGCTCCAACAGCAACAATTGAAACACTTCCTAAGACAAGGAACAAGACCACAATATTACCGCTTTGAGATGGTGCTGGAGTTTGAAATGTTGATGTAGTGGTCGTGATGGTATTTGAAACAACATTGTCAACTATCAATGAGATTGTTATGAATAAACTTGCTCCCTGCCCATCTGAAGCAGTGATGCGCAACATGATTGACACATTTTGCAATGCTGTTGAATCCCAAACAATGCTCATTTTTGGATAATTTTGGACAATTGTAATCCAATTACTACCATCCATTGAATATTCCACTGAATAGCTGATAATGTGTGGGAAGGTGTCATGAACTTGTGTCCATTCAATAATCACTTTTCCAGATACAACAACACCATTGGTAGGTGAAATTATATCTAAACCAGTTAGCCTATGTATATTAATCAAGTCTATTGCCCCTGAAATCACCTCCTTTTGACGCAAACCAGCTTTGGCAGTTAACTTGATTTGATGGCTGCCATTGGCTAAACTATAGGTTGACCAATTATAGCTAGTGGATGTGATGTCTGTTGCTATTGTTAACCATGACTTTCCACCATTGTCTGAACTGTACAATGAATATATTACGGATAAATTCATTCCCACTATTGCTGGAAGCCATGAGATATAGATTGTGCCATTTAATGTTTTCCCTGCTTTTGGCGTAACAAGCACTAAATCCAGCATGTAGTCATAGTGATCAAACCCTTCAGTGACAGATGCCATCGGTTTTGGATCCGTGACGTTTGCCGTACCTGAAATGACGTACGGGATATCTACCACTCCATCCTGGTCTTCATCTGGGGAGACAAGATCAGACCAGTAATTTCCTTCCCACGTGACCCCTGTTGTATTGTCCAATCCTTGTGGTATGCCATTGTATACAAAATTGTTTGACATGATTGCAATGTTGGAGCTTATTCCTACAACTGCGACTCCTAAACCTCTATTGTCAATCATGTTGTTCAAAAGCACTGAAATGTTGCTTCCACTGTCAACATACATTCCTTCTTCTAGACTTTCCACCATTGAATTGTATTTTGCAGTTACATTAGTGCCTAATGTGATGACGATACCTTTGTTGCTTGAATTTTTGACAATGTTCTCAGTAAGCTTTGCATACTTCATTCCATTCACAAAGAGACCATGCATACCCGAATTAGTTATCATGTTGTTTGCTACTGTTGTATTCTCGCCGATTGAAAGATGAATCCCATGCCCACCATTGCCATAGACATTGTTGTCGGAATAATTTTGATTGTTTGCATTGACAAGAAACATTCCGTGCTTTGTGTTATTTTTCACTATGTTGTTTCTGACAACTAAATGATCCAAACCATTCCCGGTAATTCCATAGTAGTAGTTGTCTGAGACGTCGTTTTCCTTAACTGTGATATTTGACCCTGATACCAAAATCCCAGAATATTTGTTGCGCTTGGCAACATTGTTGCTTATTGTGATGTTGTCAGAGGCATCTGACCCAATTCCCGAAAACAGTGATCCGTTAATTCCGTTGTCTATTGATGTCACGTTTGAAATAATGGAATCTGATGATAGACGTACGAGAACCCCATAATGAAGATTCTTCTCAGTAACGCTTTCTTCTATTTGCGTGCTTGTTGTAAAGTCAAACAATATTCCTGTCTGATTTGAATTCATTGAGTATGCTTGGGATACTGACCCTTCAGTAGAATTGGAGACATAAATGCCACTCAATCCAGATTTGTTGACAGCAACATTTGTAAGGTTAAACCCGTCCACCAAATGAACCCTGACACCATGTGTCTGTGTAGAATTGATGACTGAATCTTTCAAAACGATATTCGTTGAATTCACCAAATAAACTGCCCCAAATGAACTGTTAACTTGGACATTCTGTATGATGGTATTGTTTGTACCTGTAGCTTCAACAATCGACGCACCTTGAGGTAACAATGAAAGAATCCCATCAACTTCAGTTTGATTCGTGTTCTTCAAGTATACATCATTCTGGGCAATTGAACCATTGGTTGTCAAACCTCTAATTGAAACACCTGTTGTAGATATAACTGTAATGCCATTGTTACCGGTTGAAGAAACATTGATGTCAAAAATCGAAACGTTTGACGATTCAGAAAGATAGACCCCTGACAATGGAACATCATTTAAGGTAATATTGCTGATTAATAGGTTTTGTACGTTGATCGCATTTATGCCGTGAGTTGTCCCTTTTGTGTCAGTTATAACAGAATCATTTAGAGACACCCCATTGACCTCAAATAAGTCAACTGAACCTGTTGAATTGAGATTCCTAAACGAAAGGTTACTGGAATTATCTACATCAATGCCAAATCCTCCACTATTTCTGAATTCAATGCTTTCAAACCCGATATTTGCTGACGTGTTAATGATGATATTGGCGTCTTGAAACATCATGTTCCGAATAACGACGTACAGAGTGGTACCTGTAATCGATAATGCAGGGTTTGTACTAATCATATACCCTTCTATGATTATTGGTGATGTTTCACTTCCAGTTCCTGCCCAACCATTGGCACTTGCTTTTGAGAGTAAATCTGTGTCATTGGATATGGTAATGGAACCAAAACTGGTATATCCTGCATCAGTCATTTCAATTTTGAACGTATTGCCAAGAAACATACTTGTTGATGAAATGACAAGTGATGCGACTAGTAGAATGCCGATAAGTTTTTTCGACAACATAAAAACGAAATGGCTATTTTGACATAAAAATCTATTTTCAGGCTCTAAAAATTCATTTCGTAAATACTAAACCATTTAGTAACTAATGTAATGTCAATTATTAAAATACTTCTCAATCAATAAATCTGCAATTTCTTTAATGACCTTCCGAAAAGGTGTGCCTAAGGGGAAATTGTTTCCCTCAACCCATTTTTTGTAAGCACTTTCCTCATCAAAAGGAATTCTTCCCAATACCGATCTGAAATTTTCCATTCGTGAAAAGTGGTTTCCTGTCCATTTGTCAATAATCTTAGTCATATCGCCCCATTTAATGATGCTGTTCCATACCAAATGGAATGGACGTTTGAGCGTTTCCAAATACTTCTGTGTACTTTGAACATCATAATAATCCGGTCTGACAAGACAAACCACAAAATCTGAAAAAAAACTATGAACCAAGGTGGAATAAAATAATCCTCCTTGATTGTCAAAGACTATGATATCGTACTTTTTCTCAACTTGATTGAGAAACCATGAAATTTGATCTGAAATTGTAGCACTCCACAACTGTTCGTTATGGATCTGCCGAAGCATGCGGGTATCATCAGGAGATGTGCAAAAAATGTCAAGATCGTTTATTGTGAACGATGGTGAAATCTCACTTGTTTGTCCAAAAACTATGTCATTCCATGTGGTTCCTCTGTTCATCGACATGTAATGGTATGAAGGAGCCAAAAAATCAGCTTCTACCAGAAGAGGCTTTTTTCCTTTCTCAATGAATGCATGGGCTAAATTCAAAGAAAAAAAAGATTTTCCACTCCCTCCTCTAAAACTTACTGTTGAAAGTATCACACCTAAGGAATTTGAA
>JALUTL010000384.1 GCA_027016475.1 Candidatus Heimdallarchaeota archaeon | reverse complement strand
CTTCCAACCTCCCCTAAAAAATAGGCTGCCTCCATTCTTTCGGTTTGGTCGTCGCTTCGGGCAAGTTTGAGGCATTCCTTCAATGTGGGCTCCACAAATATCATTGCCCATTATTCCTAAATAAATGCTCTCAATTGCCAAACAACAAAATAACTAGTCCTTTGTTATCACTACATGGGTCTTCTTGAATGAAGGGGTCTTGGACTTGGGATCAATCACTGGTGAGACCACTTGGTTCCCTTCAGGAAAGAACATGGCAACATTGCCCTTGCGAACCGGTGCCTCAAAAATCTCCATCTCGACAGACCCTGTATCCGATGAAACCTTCACCCAATCGCCATCCGAAAATCCAAGTTCCGTAATGTCTTCCGCATTCATGAACACTACATTCCTATGTGTAGATCCTCGATATACGTCTTCATCATCATAGACTATCGTGTTGAACTGTCCTTCCGAACGGAAGGTGAAGAGGTTGAACTTTCCTGGAGGTGGTCTTGCATCAGGTGGAGAAAGGACTGCAAGGTTTGCTTTGCCGTTGGATGTGGAAAACTTTGGTTCATGCCGTATCCGATTCGGAATGGTAAACTCTTCCCGCTTTATGTCTGCCAACTTTTCCAATCCTGGAATAGTCTTGGAAATGGTCTCCCGTATTTTGTCATGGTCTTGCATTGCTTTCCAATCAATGGAACCATCCTCAAACAGGTTCTGCCCCAAAAACGTCAGCAGTTGGCTTTCTGAAGGCAACGTCTCCACTGGTGGAGGTGCCCCTCCTTCAGAATATCTCACGTAATTGAACATGGATTCCTGTGTCGTCCCCTGCGGCTCCTCATCCCTTGCACGAACTGGTATGATCAATGCCTCTCTGCCCCTTCCATGCAAATGCCCTTTGTTCAACGTAGTACTCAACTGGCAGGTAAACCCAATTTTGCTGATGGCCTGCTCTGCCCATTGCGATGCTGGATTCGCAGCATATAGGTTTCCTCCCAAAAAGAAGCCAAAGTCTATGTCGCCCCTTTCCGCTGCCTTCATCCCGTTGAAGGTATCGTACCCTTCACCTTCCGGCACATGGAGGTTCAAGTATTTTGCAAACCGATCCACTACATCAGGCTTGAGCCGGGGGACAACACCGACTGTCCCAACTCCCTGAACGTTGCTGTGACCGCGGAGCGGTAGCAATCCTGCCCCCGGTCTTCCTACTCCCCCTATCATCAGTGCCAAGTTGGCCAGCATCCGAATGGTGTCGACACCATGGATGTGGTGGGTCAATCCCATGGCCCAGGCGAATATCGGATTTTTGGCCTCTGTCACCATTGCCACGAACTGTTCCAAGTCATTCATGTCCAACCCGGACTGTTCCAGCATTTTGTCAATGTCTGTTTTTCCCAGATCATCCAAAAACTCCTCGACATTGTTGCAGTAGTTCCTTAGGAACTCTTCATCCATCAGCTCTTCCTTGTATATGTACGCTGCAGCCGCCTTGAAGAAGCTCATATCCCCTCCAGCATGCGGTTGCAGGTACAATGATGCAATCTCGGTTGGAAACAGAAGCGAGCCAACATGGCTGGGAACTGCAAATCGTTCCAGCCCAACTTCCCTGAACGGGTTGATGACCACCACCTTCCCCTTTCTCTTCTTCAGTTTCATCAGGTGTGTCATGAAACGGGGGTGGTTGCTGCTGGGATTGGCACCGACCAAAACCACCAAGTCTGCCTTTTCGACATCTTCAAGCATCACGGTGGCAGTTCCAGAACCAAACGTCTCCCCCAGTCCAACTCCGCTTGCCTGATGGCAGTAATAGCTGCAATTGTTGACATGGTTCGTTCCAAATTGCCTTGCCAATAGCTGGAGCAAGAAGGCCGCCTCGTTTGATGAACGACCAGAAACATAGAACAGCGTCCTTGAAGGATCCGCAACCCGGAACTGTTCCAAAAGCTTTGCCTTGGCTTCATCCCATCCGATCGACTCAAAGTGCGTCCCTCCATCTGGGACATACAATGGTACTGTCAGTCGTCCGAGTAGTTCCAGTTCCCTCCCGCTCATCTGTTTCATGTCCTCAATGGAATGGTTCCTGAAGAATTCGGGATCTATCGGCTTGAGCATGTCCTGTGATTGCGCCTGCATCGCCTTTTTGCAGACCTGAAATTCCTGTCCCAGTTCATTCTTCATTCCTTTCATCCCAAGGGCACATGCCTTGCATGCATTGGGTTGTCGTAGTGCCCTGAACATTTTCCATATCCCCCCGGCTCTTCTCCCCATTTTCCAGGTGTACCTGATTGCCTGCCACCCACCTCCATGTGAAGGTCGTTTTCTTGCCATGATTTGAAATAAAACTTTCAAATTAAGTAGTTTTCTCCCAATGTGATGGTCTTTGAGAATCATCCATTTGACTGTTTTCTGCTTCACGTTGAAAATATGATGAAGCTTTATCTTGTTGGTTTTATAATGGGGTAAGATGCCAAAACCTGTTTCTCACTCGGAAGAAAGAATTCCAT
>JALUTL010000383.1:5520-20848 GCA_027016475.1 Candidatus Heimdallarchaeota archaeon | reverse complement strand
GCCAGGAGCACTCCCAAGGAGAACAATTGGTTTTCAGAAAACTTGTGGATCTCAGTTTTCATTTTGGAGGCAACAAATTGCAACAATTTTTGAGATTTTTCATGGCAGAACCGGTATTTTGCAGTCCTTCCTGCCACTGCAACCATGTCTCCAATTTTCAGGCAATGTGCTTCCATAAGCATTTCTTTTCCATCTTTTTTTGCCAGTATCTTGTGGTTACCGGTGACTGAAATTGAATTTCCTGATTGTACCGTTATTTCTATCAATGGCTCATCATTGAAATTGCGCAATATTTCAATTGGTCTTGCCTCAATCATGCTGTTGCCTCTCAGAGAAATAACAGTTGACAATTTTTCCCTTTCTGCAAACTTCTCGACTTCAATTGAACCATCGCTTGTCCACACTTTGGTCGTAGGTGCAATGCACAGTGTGGGCGAAGCTGTAATGATCTTGATGTTACCTTTCCTGAACTCATCCTCAATGATTTTCCGATGCACATTGTGTAACCCTGCATGATGAAATGCAACCCCTTGACGTATTAGGTCACTCAGCTCTTCACTAAGCAGCGTTTTTTCGCCTTTCTTCAGAATTTCGTCTGCGATTCTGTTGAGTTCAACTTTCTCTTCTTCAGTCAACAATTTGCTGTATGAATAGGCAATTTTTTTTGCTGTTTGGACGACGCTTGCCCTTGTATTGGCAAACACTAGGCTTTGCCCGCCGTCAGCAACAGCCTGCATGGCAAGGAACACATATCCATCCCGATCTTTTGCCGATCCAGCCTCTTGGACTGTTCGGTTCTGCCAATATATGTCTCCTTTTGCCCAAACCCCTTCCTTCAGCTCAACAGGTCTCCAATCTGACAATACCAACTCTGCATTAAGCCATTCGGCAATCTCATCGGCATTTCGGATTGTAGCACTCAGTGCAATAATTTGACAGTCAGGCAGCTTGTGAATCAGTTGTGAAAGCACTACTTCCAATACTGGACCCCTGTGAGAATCGTTGATAAGATGAACTTCATCAGAAACCACAATTGAAATGTCGTTCAACCAAGACGCTTGATGTCTAATAATAGAATCAAATTTTTCATTTGTTGCAATGATAATGTCATTGCTCCCTACCCATTCAATTCCAGTTTCAAAATCTCCGCTTGCTATTCCCACCTTTAAGCCCAACTGATCCGCCGCTTCTTTGAACTCGTAGTACTTTTCTGAAGCCAAGGCCCTCAAGGGGGCCAAATAGACTGCTTTTCCACCAGTCGCCGCAATGCGTGAAAAAATTGCAAGCATAGCTATCAGGGTCTTTCCACTTGCGGTAGGAATCGCTACAACAAAATTTTTTCCGTCAAGCAACCCTTTTTTGATGCATTCAGCCTGAGGCGGATAAAGCTCCTCAATCCCCGTTGCTTTCAGATATCTGACGACATCCAAACCGATGTTGATGTCTTCAACTTTCACATCATCACTTACTCCTGATACTATTCAAGTCTTTATAACAATGACCATGACCCAATTGAAAGTGATTGCGTTTAGTTCACTTCCAAATGGCATTTTGTCGTCCCTTACTGCACGTAGAAAGAATGAGTAGAAGGAAATCAGTTTGAAAATAGTGTGTGTGGTACTAATAATTATATAGAGGTAGTTCCTACATTTATTAAATCGAAGACAGACAAAATTTCGGAGTTGGAGATACAAAGTGGAGACAGAAGTAGACAGAGATATAATTTCGGGCTTTCTGGAATTCTTCAAGAACTTTCAGGATGAAGAGGGACGCTACAAATATTCCGATGAAATCACTCGACTTACAGTCGAAGGAGAAAGGAGCCTAATAGTAGATTACAATGACCTTTACCTCATGGATTCAACTTACGAGCTAGGGCTTAGCACCGCCCTTCTGGAGTTTCCGGATCGAACCATTGAACTGGCTACCACTGCCTTGGATATTCACATCCGGGAAGAAAATTTCGAATACTATCAGGAAGTCAAAACTCTCAACAAAAGTCAATTTCATGTTCGATTCTCCAATATCCCTTCAAAAACACCACTCCGAAACATCCGTACCAACCAGTTGGGAACACTTCGATCTGTAGAGGCGATCGTTGTCAGAACTACGGAAATCAAGCCATTGATGGTTGAGGGATACTTCATCTGCAAGCTCAATCCCGACCACCAATTTCTGCACCCAATGGATCAGGGATCCTATGCTGCTCCAAAGCGATGCATTGATCCCACATGCAAAAACAAGGAATTTGCCATTTCTATTGAGGATTCCAAGCTCATTGACTGGCAAGGGCTAACTCTCCAAGAAAGACCAGAAGAACTGCCTTCAGGCGCATCCCCTAAATCACTGTCATGCAGGCTCTTGGACGATATGGTAGACAAAGTTCGGCCCGGCGATAGAGTGGTTGCCTCCGGTATAATTCGTACACGAAGCACTGAAGGTCTAAAAAAGGGCAAGCAAGCAATCCTTGACATTTGGATGGACGTCAATCTGATCGAACCGCTAAACAAGGAAACCGATCTGACAGAAATCACACTCCAAGAGGAAGCAGAGTTTTATGAACTCGCAGAGAACCCTGATATCTATGACATGGTCATACAGTCAATTGCTCCGCAAATCAAAGGAATGGAACGGGAAAAAGAGGCAATCATGTATTTCCTCTTTGGCGGTGTCGACAAAGTGCACCATACAGGATTCAAAACTCGTGGGCAACCGAACATTCTGTTCGTAGGAGATCCAGGGGTTGCAAAATCGCAAATCCTCAAGGCAGTTCACCAAATTGCCCCTCGAGGTGTCTACACCTCTGGAAAAGGTTCCAGTGCAGCCGGATTGTGCATTGCACCATCCTCTCAAATTATTGTCAATGACACCACAGTCAAAATTGGGGAATTCATTGAAGAAATCTTTCACAGTTCAAAAAACATCCAAACATATGCACCCGGTATAGATTATGTCGATGTTACAGACAGAAGACTGTTCACTCTTCATTCAAAAAACCTTACATCGGAAAAACAATTGATTGAAAAAGTATGGAGGTTAAAATCTCCGCCCAAGCTCATCGAGGTAACATCTACTTCTGGAAAATGTCTAACTCTTACTCCAGAGACCAGAATGTTGGTCAACTTCAATTCAGTCCTATTGTGGGTACCCGCCCTAGATCTGCAACCTCGTATGATGGTGGCCACCCATACTTCAATAATCAGTTCAGAAAACCTCCTTATGGAAAACCAGCAGATCTTGTGGGAGCCGATTCAATCCGTCCGATGGATAGAATCCAAAGAACCATTTGTTTACGACTTGACAATTCCTGGATCTCACAACTTCATCGCAGAGGGTTTTGTGGTTCATAACACTGCTGCGATTATTCGGGATCCGGATACTGGTGAATTGACTTTGGAAGCAGGAGCCATGGTACTTGCCGACAAAGGTGTCTGCTTTACAGGAGATACACAAATTCTTTTGGCAGATGGCACTATCGAGAATCTGGATGAAATAACAGTAGGTGAACGTGTTCTAAGCTTCAACCCTCACTCTCTTGAACTTTCACATAACCATGTTGTTGCCACCTCCAAACGGTACTGCCCTGAACTTTACGAACTCTCCTTTTCTTCTGGTGACGTCCTCAAGGGAACAAGTGAACATCCCTTGCCAGTATGGGACAACGGCATAACTTGGAAGAAAATTGTGGATATTGAGGAAGGCATGTATGTTATAAACTTCCGAAATTACCCCTTCAGCGGTGACAAATCACAGCTTACTGAAGACTATGCTGAATGGTTGGGACTTGTGTTTTCTGATGGAAACCTGTCAAAAATCGGAAATCGAATCTCATTCTATTCCAAATCTGAAGATTTACTCCACAGATATCGACGATTGGTCACTAACCTTTTTGGAGTGGATCTGAACGAGAATGTTGACTCTCGAAATGGAGTGGTGCAGTTGAGCTTCTCAAACAAGGACATAAAAAGCAGACTGGTTCAACTTGGATTCCCCAAAGGCAACAAATCTAATCAGCCTGTCATTCTTAAGGAACTCCTGGATGCACCAAAATCGGTAGTCAATGCATTCTTGGCAGGAATCATCAATGGAGACGGATCCATCTCCAACCGAACCAGTGGTGGCATCGTCGATATTGTCTTTGGAAACCAAGAAACAGCTGAATTTGTCAGGAAACTTGCAAGAAAATTGGGTATCATTGCCAGCGTAAATGAACAACTACTTCAAGGAAGTGGAGTTGTCGATGCTGGATTATACAGCATTTACCATCTGACTATTACCGGTGTGGACAACATCTCACGGATCAACCCAGATAGGCTTGTCCCTTACAAGAAACAGCAGTATGATGCAATACTCAAAAGAAAGGATAAATCAAACACAATTCCCAAAACCCAAGAACTCTTCCACAACCTTGCAACCCATATTCCGCATGGTTACAAGAACATTCTGTACTCAAATTCAATAAGAAAAAGTACTCTTGATGCAATAGGAATCAACAAAGCCAATGTCCAGCAGGCTTTGGCCATCTGTGAGGAAACCTTTGCCCACGACGAAAACAGTGTCTTGGAATCTGATGAATTTAACCTGCTGAATAGTCTCATCAAGAATGATGTTGGTTTCATCAAGGTTGTCGAAAAGAGAAAAATCTCAGGAGACTACGTTTACAACATCCAAGTAGAAAATGATGAAACCTACTTTGCAAATTTTGTTCCAGTACATAATTGTCTCATCGATGAGTTTGACAAAATGAGTGAAAATGACCGTTCCGCTATTCACGAAGCCATGGAACAGCAATCCTACCATCCCTCGACACCGTTGCAGTTTTCAAACGGACAAACTGGACGGATAGGAGAATTTGTTGATTCACTTTTCCAAAGGTATCCTGAACGGAAGGTTCGAGGAAAGGACTGTGAAATATTGTTCATTGGCGATCTAGGTTATGAAGTCATGTCAACTGATTTTGAGAGGTATTTTCCCTTACCTGTTGATCGAGTAAGTCGACATATTGCTCCTTCTCACTTCTTCCAATTGTCATTTTCGAACGGAAAGACGATAATTGTGACACCTGAACATCCTGTATATGTATTGGGTGAGGATGGAGTTGAGGAACGTCCTGCCGAACAGATGTCAAGGAACATGTATGCGCCTGGCCCCATGACAGTGCAAAATTTGGAGAATGAATCTATACCGCCTGTCCTGTTGGAAATAACGAGAGCCGTTGTCTCAATGCTTGGCATTGAAGATTTTGTTATTGATCAATCCTTCACTAGATTTGACATTATGGAAACGATTGAATTGTTGGAAAAAGCATTGATATCAATCAGAGCCAGTCCCTTTTTCTCCTATGGTGTAATATGTGACGGGGAAGTCCCCATTACTAGCTCTGATGGACGCACCGTGGTTTTCAGACCGCTCCTCAGCTCTAAGGTTTCTGGGTATGATTTGATCGATTATGCACAAAAAGCACTGGATTTTCTGCGAAAACACCTTCAAGTGACTTGGTTACGGGTTCTTGCGGTATCCAGACTGTCAAACACTGGTTCCTTCACAACAAAGTGGGTATACGATGTTACGGTTGAACCGACAGAGACTTTTGTCAGCAATGATTTGATCCTCCACAACACTATATCGGTTGCGAAGGCAGGAATTGTGGCAACTTTGAATTCAAGAACGGGTGTGCTTGCAGCCGCCAACCCGAAATATGGGCGATATGAAGATCATCGAACCTTCGTAGACAATGTGGATCTGAGTCCTGCTATCATGTCCCGTTTCGATCTTATTTTTGTTTTGAGGGACATCCCTGATCAGAAAGATGATGAAAGCAAAGCGATCCACATTTTGAACCTTCATATGAACTATGACACAAATTTGGTTGAGGATCCTCCGATTCCTCTGGAGAAACTTCGGAAGTACATCATGTTTGCAAAACAGAAGTGTGAGCCCCGACTGACTCAAGAAGCAATGAATGCAATACAGGAATTCTATGTCAACCTCAGGAACACCACAAAACGGGGTGACAAGAATGCAATTCCCATTACAGCCCGTCAATTGGAGGGAATTGTCCGTTTGGCCGAGGCCAGAGCGCGGGTGGCCTTAAGGGACAAGGTAACCAAACAGGATGCCCAAAAGGCGATTGATTTGGTCGTGTACAGTCTCAACCAAATTGCCATTGATCCTGAGACAGGGCAACTAGACTATGATGCATTTGCAAGTGGACATACCAGCACAAAACGATCGAAGATCAGTCGGCTGATGGAGATTATAGAAGAACTACAGAGCATGTCTTCTGGGCCATTTGAGGAGAAAGAAGTGTACCGACAGGCAGAATTGCAGGGGTTGGATCTTTCATTTGTCCAGAACGCCATCTATGATTTGGTTCGTCAAGGAGCCCTTTACCGACCTGAAAGAGGCAAATTGAGCAAGCTTTAGTTTATGACCAATTATGTTAATAAGGAATAATACACATGAGATGTAGTGACCGATGATTTTTCCCTTGAGCTGAAACGGATTGACTTTGATTTTGAAGAAAGCCTAGTGTTTGTCAAAGGGCTGAAGTCTTTGGATCCGATTGACATTGACGGAATAAACATTAGGTTGGTCGAAAACCAGAGTACGCGCGTTCCCTTGTGGGTTGCAGATATTTTAGTGCGAGAGGGATATGCAAGCTATGATGATGATGCCGACATCAACTATCGAACTTTGGCCCAATTGGCGCATGAAGAAGCCAAGCAGAAAAAATTGGCACATCTGCCAACCAAGCTTTTTATCAAACGTGCAAAATTCGAAATTGAGAGACTAAGCAAGGAGCACAATAAAGTTGCGCTCCGCAAACTTGCCAGCATAGAGGGATCATTCAACAAAATCATCAAACGCCGAATGAAAAAGCTGATTCAGGAAGCTATCCTTGCAAGTGATGAAATCAAGAATCAACCCAACGTGTTGGCTGAAGAGGAATGGTTGCTCAACAATCTCAGAAGACTGCTACAATCTTGGCAGGAAGCCCTTAATTTACCTGAGTTTCAAGTTGACTAGCTTTTTCCTTTTGAATGATATTACGGCCCGTATAAATCCTAAATATGGTGGCGAGGGTTTCCAAGGGGTTGACTTGAATTCTGGATGATACTGGGTGCCCACAAAGAAAGGATGGCATTCCAGTTCCATCGCTTCAGCCAAATTGTTCCAAAATCCGACAAATTTCATGTCTCCTGTTATTTCATTTATCAATTGAGGATTGATTTCATACCGATGCCGATGCCGTTCCTGAATTTTTGTTGTTCCGTACAGTTCTGCCAACTTTGATCCTTCCTTCAGGGTGATGGGGAAGTTGCCCAAACGCATGGTTCCCCCTAGGTTGGAAACCTTTTTCTGTTCAGGAAGCAAGTCAACAATCGGATAGTCCGTTTCTTTGTTCATTTCTGTTGAATGGGCATTTTTCTTTTTCATGACATGTCTTGCATACTCCACAACAGCCAATTGGAAACCCAGACATATTCCAAGGAACGGCTTTCCGGTTGTCCTTGCATACTCGATTGCCTGAATCTTTCCTTCTGTGCCGCGATCACCGAACCCTCCAGGAATCAAGATCCCATCTACTTCATTCAGCAATTCGAGCTTTCGCTCATCCTTTTCAAACTCCTCTGTCGAAATCAACCTAAGCTCAACATCATATCCCTCAAACCAAGCCGCATGTTTCAACGCCTCTGTTACTGAAATATAGGAATCCTGCAAATCTGTGTATTTTCCTGGTACTCCTATGACAATGGTTTCATTCAGTGAATTCAGCCGTTTCTCCAGTTCTAAGAATCTCGAAAAGTCTGGGGTTTTTTCTTTTGCTTCCAAATCCAAAATCATCCGCAGTAATTTTCCCAGTCCTTGTTTTTCAAGAAACATTGGAACACGGAACACGTTGTCCAAGTCCGGCAAGTCCAGCACCGCCTCATCAGGCACATTTCCAAAGTTCGAAATTTTGTTCAATGCCTTTTGAGGAATGGATTTGGAACTTCTGCAAACTATAATGTCTGGGGAAATGCCTGCTGCCCTCAGTTCTCTGACAGAATGCTGTGCTGGTTTTGTTTTGTGTTCCAAAATGTGGTTGGGATATGGCACATAGGTTAAAAGTACTGTGGCCACAACAAACTGGTTTCGGGCTCTCCGCATCTGCCGAATGGCCTCCAAGAACGGTTGGCTTTCAATGTCTCCAATTGTCCCTCCAACCTCAACAATCATGACATCTGGCTTGTATTTTTTCCGTTGCTCCTCCAAACGGCCGATAATTTCGTTAATTACATGAGGCACAATTTGAACTGTCTGCCCCAAATACACTCCTTTTCTCTCCTTTTGGATGACTTCAAAATAAATCTGTCCAGTTGTTATATTTTGCTCCTTTGACACTTCAATTTCCAAAAACCGTTCGTAGTGTCCAAAATCGACATCCAATTCGCCACCATCTGCTGTAACAAAGGTTTCTCCATGTTCAAGCGGATTCATGGTACCCGCATCAAGATTGAGGTATGGGTCTATTTTGACCAAATGCACTTTATAGTCTCTTGCCTGAAGGCTGGTTCCAATTGAGCATGTAACGATTCCTTTTCCCAATCCTGAGAGCACAGAGCCTAGGACAAAAACATACCTCGGAATCTCTTGAGATAATGGCATACCATTCTTTGTTTGGAATCCAATATAAGAGGCGCGATTGGAACTTAATCCTCCGCCTCAATGTGTTTTAACAAATTTTTAAGGTATAGGGTGTAATCGTCTATGGCCTTTTTTCCCTTCATTGTTATGGCAATCGTTGTGGTCGGCTTCAGATCCACAAAGCGCTTTGATATTTCTACATATCCTTTTTCCTGCAACTTCCTCAGATGGCTTGATAAGTTTCCCGAAGTCAAGCCCAAAGCTGTCTGGATTTCAGGAAAAGTGGAAAATCCTCTCGGAAGCAAAAAAATGAGAATGGCCAATCTGGCGGGTGTATGAATGATGTCGTCTATTTCCAATATTTTCTTGACAACATCGTCTTGTTCGGGCACATTCCATCGGCCTTATTCATCAACATTATGGAGGGAGCTCAACCTTTTTAGCCTTGACCTTAAATCTCCTATCAGATCCTTTGGCTCTTCTTCCTCCTCTTTTGCCTCGCTTTTGTCCTTTGGAACCATTCCCAACCCTTGCCGGATGGTCTTTACTATCCGCTGGGCATTTTCAAGCATGGCAGTTGAAACATCGACTGCCAAAATGGCAATCGCATATTCATCCTGAAGCTTGGCAAAGTAGATGTCAAAATTTGAAACCGTCAGGTGCCCTAGCCCTCTATATTCTACATCTCCCAAATCCTTGAAAAATTGACGCGGACTAAGGGCCTGCACCACCTGCTTGACTATTTCTATTTTTTCTCGATCCATTTCGGACTTTGCAACTGCCAACGGAACTTTTCCATCCACACTCAAAATTGCCAAAGCGACAATTTCCGGCGTTTCATTCATCCTTTTGGAAATGACATTGGACAGTTGATCCACAATATGAGTGGAAAGATCCGACAAATCTGGTACTTCCTCATAGATTTCTCCTTCCTTGTATACGGGAGAGGGAATCGGTTTTGCACTTGATGGTTTTTCTGTTTCGATCGGTTTTGTTTGTTCTGCCTTTTTCTCAACTTGAACAGGTGTTGGTGCGGGGGCGGATGCCGATGTATGTGTCGGCGCAGCTGCGGGTTTCGGGCTTGGTGCAGGTGTCGGGGCTGGTGCCTTTTCAATCTTGGGTTCTGAGCTCTGCCTTGAGCTAACTGTTTCAACCTCCTTTTCGACATCTGAGAGCAACGGGTCGATTTTGTCTGACAATTTTTCTCCCAAAAAGTCAGATGTTGGAGCTGGGGCACTTGGTTTTTCTGATGGCTTTGGTATTGCTGTTGGGGTTCCGGTCGTGGAAGGCGGCTTTGTGACGTTACCACCAATCTTTGGCACCGATGGTGTGGGAGGTGCTGTTTTCTCCTTGACTTCCAGATTGGGGTTGTAGTTGTCAAGATTTTCCCACAAAATTCTTTTGACTGCTTTTTGAATTGTGTCTGAAAATATTGATGTAGCAAAGCCCGTAAACTTCATGCCTGTTTGCGCATCAGCCTGTCTAAACAGTTTTGTCGCCCTGAAGAAGTGTGACCTGAGCTGTGCCGCTTTGTCAGGATCGAACTTGTGGAAGAGAACATAGACTTTCGGCTTTGGCTCTACATTAATCAAAATGTTCATTATGTCAAGATAATATTGATAGGCCTCCTCGAACCTATCAACATCCTGTATATCTACAACAAATATCAATGCCTTTGTTGAATTGAAAACTTCAGGTTTGGAAAGATATGTTTCCCTATAGGATTTTTGACCTCCTAAATCCCAAACTGCAAAATCAATGTCCATGAAATCCGTTATGTTTCTTTCAATCCCTCTTGTCGGTTTGGAACCCTTCAGCTGTTCCGCGGGCATTTCCTTCATTGTGGCCTTGTAGATCGTTGTCTTTCCAGCTGCATCAAGCCCTGCGAAAATCAGCTTTGTCATTGGACTACCTGTTTGCATTCTATATTTCAGCTATTCCTTCTCTTATTTGAAAAAATCGGTCTCCCTTCAATTTCATGACAATGCAGTTTTCTGAAATTCCGTATCACTCTTCTCTTAACTTCGATCTGATCTAAAATTTTGCGTCACATCAGTGCGCCTTGCAATGTTTTCTCACGTAAATCAACAACCCTATGCTGAGAAACAGAACCGCATCAAACAACAACATCGCAAACTCAAATGGTGTATCAAAAATCGTCTTGTCGTTGAGCAGGGTAATCCTCAGCATGTCCACAGCGGGCGTGGCGGGCAAAAAGTCAAAAATCCTCAACCTGAACCAACCGACATCAAAAAACGTCGGATTTGGTACCAGAAAAAAAGACCCTGCCAAAAATGCCATCGGCACTCCAATAATGGCCCCCAATGAACCTGCTGCATCTGCATTCTCCGTCAATCCTCCTGCAATAATCCCAATGCCGGAGACGGCCAAAGCCATCAATAGTGCAACAATAAACGCATAACCAATTGATTTGGTGATCGGGAATCCAAACAATGAAGCTGCAAAGAACATAATTGGTATTTGTATGAAGGCCAAACTGATTTGGGCCAAAATGATTGCCCCCAAGTAGTGATACCCCTTCATCTTCGTCTTTCTTAACCTATCCAGCATCCCTTCTGAAATGTCTGAAACAGAAACTGCTGCAACTGTACTCAAATTGTTCAGTACTGCAAAAATAACCAACCCGGGGACAATGAGGTCAAATGCCGTCAAACCTTTGGAAGAAATGTTCCCTTCAACCTGCAAGGCTACTGTCTTTGCTTCGATCTGACCAAATTTCACAAAGTCTTTCAGCACCTGCTCTACCACAGTTGTGGCGATATTGAAATTTATGAGTGACTGATCACCTTCCAGAACCACGGATGTATTCGCTTGCGGAACTCCCTGCAAAGTCATGTTCGGAAATGCCTGTTGCATTGCAGAAACCATTGCCAAGGAGAAAGACTCTGGAATGACCAGAAGTGCATGGATGTCCTGCTTCTCCAACTCTGTCCTTGCATCTTGCAATCCTTGAAATGACTTGAAATTGAAAATTTTCGTCTCGTTATCTTCAAATTTTAGGGATGAAAGGATGTCGACAAACCTCTCCGAAAAATATTTTCCGCTTATTTGTGAACCATCCACTCCTTGAAGTGAAACTCCTTCGGGTAGCCCTCCATCCAAATTGACAAGTCCAATCGGGATTGTTGAGTTTCCAGGGGCACCTTCTTGGAACGCAAGGCCAAATACTCCAACAAATATCAACGGAAAAATAATGGAGAAGAAAAACGCCTGTCTGTTTCTGAACGAAACAAGCAGTTGGGCTCTGTATAAGACAAAAAGTTTCCTCATTTCTCTCACTCCCTTAAACTCCTGCCAGTGTGTGCAATAAATACATCTTCCAAAGTCTTTTGGCGAATGTTGAATGACCTGATGCTCTCTTTCGGAATAAGACCATTCAACTTCTCAACTATTTTTGGAAGTTCTGAAAATGTGTCCAAATTCCTGAATCGGATCATATGCTCGGTGATCTCTACATCATAATCGTTCAATTTGCCCATGAGATCGGGAGGGCTGTTATTGAGCACGATTTCAAGTATCTCTCCGTCCTTTCCCTTTCCTTTAAGCTCTGAAGGGGTGCCAATGGCGATGACCTTTCCATGGTCAACTATGGCAACTCTATTACACAGCCGATCGGCAGTTTCAATTAGATGTGTTGTCAGAATGACAGTAATGTTGCTTTCTTCTCTCATCCCTTCCAAAATTTCCCACAGCATATTCCTGCTTTGAGGATCCATCCCTGCGGACGGCTCATCCAAAATCAACAGTTGCGGGGTTAACAGAAACGCAATAGCGACATTCAATCGTCTTTTCTGCCCTCCGCTAAGCACAGCCGCTCTTCTGTCCTTTGCTTCATAAAGTTCAAATAGGCGCAGGAGCTCAGTCACTCTCTCTTTGGCATTCTCTACCTCCATGCAGTTTGCAAACAGCTCCAAATTTTCCTTTGCAGACAGATGACCATAGAATACCAAGTCTTGGGGAACGTATCCTACACTGGTCAGCAGTTCTTGATCAGTTGGATGTCTCCCTAGCACTTCAATTGTCCCAGATGTAGGTGAAAGGAGTCCTGTAAGCATTTTTATGGTTGTGGATTTTCCAGCACCATTTGGACCCAATAATCCGAAAACCTCCCCCTGCTTCACTTCAAGAGAAAGACCATCAACAGCGACAACGTCTCCGAAAACCTTACTCAACCTTGATGTTTTGACAGCAAGCATATTTTTTTCATCACCCGCCTCAATTTAAACCATAATCTTTCTCTGGATTTTGAAGGTGTTAGCCCTTCAAAGTGGTTTACGGCGCAATCAACTTTGCATGGCAAACTACCTCTATCTTTTCATTCAACCCAATAATGGATCTACTTGACATGGATGATCAATCCAATATACGGGAGCTACTGCAATATATCAACAAAATCAAGGCATTCGAACAGAGGGGGTTCAGGAACTACAGTGCCATCAGCGCAATTGTATGGGGTTTCCTTCTTGCCTACGCCGGCATCATGGACTATTTTGCATATCAATTGGACAATACCCTGTTCCATTTCTTGCCGTGGCTACTGTCTTCAATTGGCGGTTTTGTGATAACCTTGGTCATGCGCAAAGGTGTGCAAAAGGTGTTTGACACCCCTGATGAGGACAGTGTAGTCAAAGGCCATCGTAAAGCAAGTGCTATTACGGCATTTACCATTCTTGTGGTTTGGGTTGGCGTTGTGGTTCTCATTGCACAGCGGCTGTCATTTTTGATCAATCCCTTCGTTGCATTGTGCTTTGGCTCCATGATGCTGTACTTTGTCAGCAAACAGCCTCGCTCGCAACCCAAAAAGTTCAAGGTAGCACAAACCATTCCTCCTGCCCTTCTCCTGTTCACTGCCTTAGTCGAGATCATGCTTTACCTATTGGTTGGTGACAAATATGTAGATTTTTATGGAATGGCAATTGGGCTGTCGTTTGGATTGGGCATGATTGGCGTCGGAATGTACATACTAAATCACTTCGACCCAATCCCCTCCTCTTCCTCCAAAATCATATAACCAACCACTTTCATCCCCATCCCCTCAAACATCTTTCGTGACGGCTCATTTTTCTCATATACCTCACAGACCAGAAACTCAACCTCCTTGTCTTTGAAAAACTCTATTGCATGATTCAACAGCCTGATCCCTATTTTCTTGCCTCTATACTTCGCAAGGACACCGATCCCAGCTATTGCACCTGCACGCATCTCCGGATTTGTAAAGCTCTTGTCAATTGTCAAATAAATAAAACCCGCAAATGTTGAACCAAGAACCGCAATGAACGTACTGTCTTGGTCAAACTGCTTTGCCTCCTCCAAAGTCAAACTGCGGGACGGATCTGGGGCAGCCAAAAAAATGGCATTGTATAACTCCGTGAACTCTTCCAAATCAGTTTCATGATTCAAATTCCGTATTCTGATCTGACTGCCCAACGTATCTGCCGCCAGCTTCTCACGAAACTTCTCCTGCACTCCCAATGCCTCCACAAATGGCATCTCCATCCTGTAAAACAAATGCTTTCCCTCCTTCCCCCTGACGTCCATCCCTCGCTTCACGTCCTCACGAATTGACTCTGCCGACCGGAACATTCGCGGTTTCAGCCTTTGGAGCTTGCTTTCATTGTCATCTTCATCCAAACCGAACGGATCAATGTCCATACCTGAATGTCTGCTCAAATCAAATAAGCTTTGTTTGAGATCAATGACAAAGTGAGCCCTTTACCTCCAACTTCCCGCAATAGTTCTCAACATTTCACCACATTGCCTGAATAACCATTTTATAGGCAAATAACTCTGCATGTATGATGGAAAAGCAACTTAAACAATTCTTAACTAACATTGGTGAAGAAAAAAATGAGTATGTGATAACAAAAATCACCTCCAGCCCAAGAACCCGGTTTGAAAACGGAAAACCCGTGTCCGTTGACCTTGAAGGGCTGGGAATCCTCGTCCTCTATCCCGAAATGCTGAAACCACTCGCAGAGACCGAACAGCTCTATCTGGGTGACAATCTCATCGAATACCTGCCGGAAGGCCTTTTTGAAGCATTCGCAAACCTCAAAAAGCTTGACCTGAGCCGAAATCCAATCTATACCTTCCACCCCAAGGCTTTCAAGGGACTTGAAAACCTCCAACGCCTGAACCTCTCTGAAACACAGATTTTTACATTCCCCATAAAAACCTTGGAGGATATGCCAAACCTGAAATCCATTGACCTGACCAAGACCAAGCTCCCCAAATCACTTCAACAGGTTCACACCGACATAGAAGCACTCAAGACCATGCTCCAACAGACAAAATTCCAGAAAAAAGTCCCCTCCCGCCTTGATTTTTGGCACTCCATCAGGGCCTCATACATAGGAATCTTCGCTCTCCTTTCCATCCCCGTCTTGGCACTCACGGCAGGACTGCCGACATTCACACCCCTCTTGATCCTCTTTGCATATCTCTGCTTCCTTGTCGACTTTGGAATCATCAAGAGAAATCAAACTTCTGAATCCACTTCCAGCTGACCGCAGACAGAATCGTGCTGATCATCATGATCCCCCAAAACGTAAAGACATGATTCATTAACGGCAACGGAACATTCATCCCGTAAATCGCTCCAATCGTCGCAGGAATGCTCAACACAAGACTGATGGCAGTAAGCACCTTCAAAATAGCGTTCTGGTTGTTGTTGATC
>JALUTL010000383.1:1818-5510 GCA_027016475.1 Candidatus Heimdallarchaeota archaeon | reverse complement strand
CTTGTAAATGTCAATCAAACGGGACTGCTGCGTCAAATCAATGGTCACATCCTCTATGTAATCCTCCATCGTATTCAGAACAGGGGCCGAACTCAAACGCTGAAGCTTATGGTACACTGTCAAGTCACCCTTGATCGCTGAATCCAAATAGATTGCCAACCTCGCCAAATGAAATACTCGCCTCAATGATGCATTGCTCACCGTCTCAAAAACATGCTCCTGAATCGTCTGGATACTCTCGTCCAAAAAATTCACTGCCGTTTCAAATGCATACACAACCGATTCCAAAAACTGCAAAAACGCTATCGCTGCCGTCTTCTGCCCCTTGTACCGAATGCTCGACTTCTTCCTCGTTGAAAGCAAAAATGGATGCTCCTGCACCGTCACCAATGTATGCTGAAACAAAAATGAAACCACAGGAACCGTAATCCGACCTGTCCGCTCAAAACCCGGAACCAATGACTGAAGAGGATACCGAACAACAACCTTAAGATAACCCTCCTCAAGCTCATTCTCTATATATGGAATCTCCTTCTCGTCCAATGCATCACGAATGTCGTCCTGAGGAAGCCCAAACTGACGTGACAAAAAATCTATGTCTTCAACATCAGGATCCCAGCACCTGATCCAAATGTCCTTCTGTGCACCTGTGTAGTCAGCCCTGTCTATCAAATGACCAGTACCCAACTCAATTATCTCCAGCATCAACCAAAATCCAATCACAATCTTATAAACAGACTGATCAAAAACACCAAACCAATCCAATTTTTATCACAATGAACACACAAACAACTCAAAAATATAACAAAACAAACAAATGCAATCTAACGAAACTAATTTAAAATTCCAATAACAACAAAATATCAGATGACACGGTACTCAAGCCAGGTTACGAGGCCAGCCTGCTAAGTTGGTGTCCTCCGGACGCGCGGGTTCAAATTCCGAGGAACCGAGGTTTCTGGATGGAATTCCCGCCCGTGTCATCTTTTTTTTGTTGCAAGAATTAATCTCGATCTGTTGTTTGATTTTTTGTTGTTTGAGTCAGACGGGTGGGAGTATGTTCTGTTTCATTTGTTCTAGTCTGTGACATGAGCTGAGTGATTCGATTTTGTTGTATTTCCTTTTCTGTATTGTGGAATGAACAAAATGAAACAGCAATACCAAACTCAGACTGTTTCGCTCACCTTCAGTTTGCAGATTCTCCACAATTGTTCTGTCTGGCCACAAATCAACCAATTCCCCCAGGAATAACCAAATTGAACTTCACTCGTGAATTCTCGCTTGAAATGAACCAAAATACAAAAATTGGCCTCACTCTGCTTGCATTGGATCAATGGAGCATAAACAATCTAGGCAACACAACTGGGGCTACATTCGGCACAATAACACTACCAACAACTGTTAACTCAACAAAGAATAACGAGGCAACACCAGAACCCATCTTCGATACGTGGGGAAAAGAAACGTGACAAAATGGAAAAGTCCATCTACGCATCTCAAAAGCCAACCTCACCATCACAACAGTCAAAGTATCACCCGTCAAAACATGGATGACCTTCAAAGCAGACATCCGATTGTACAACCTGATGGACAAAACCCTCCACTGACAAGTTCAACCACTGAATTCGGACATCTGACTGTCTCCTCACCAAACATGTCAATAGAATCTGCCATTACTGTCGGAAACATATTCACATACTATTGCCTCACCCCAGGAAAATTAACCTTCACAGCATCACAAACCATAAGCTTTACCATCGTTAAATTCCGATAGGAACTTATTTTGCCGCTAAAACAGACAAGCTTCAGACGGCTTGGCGCGACGATTTTGCCGCTATCCCATCGGGCAAACCCCTTTGGGACTACTTTCTTCAGGATGTTGATTACCCCATTGATGTCGGCATTCCATTCAATTCCGCATGTCCTGCACCTGTACAGGCCCCGATGCACCCGATTGCTTTTCCTGACGGTTCCGCAGGATGAGCATGTGAGGTATATGTCTCATCCACAAACATGACATTGATGCCGTACAGCCCAGCCTTGTACTCTATAGACTGCTTGAGCATCCTGTAGGGGAACTGCTGGAACGGCTGTGACACACGTTTGTGCATCTTCAGCCCCTGCTTCATGTCATTCCATTCTCCGATCACAATATTTCCAAGCCTGTTGTTGAGACATTGATTCACAATATGCCTTGACATATGATGTACAAGGTTGCGTATTACATTATAGCGTTTAATCTGCAACGATTTCAGCTTCTTTCCCGTCCTGATGCTCTGTCTGTCATATTGGGATTTGAGCCTCGCAGTTTGTTTGTTTCACCATTGATTATATGATTTGAAGCCACGTCCCTCAAGGATGAAGGCAGTCTCTTTGGTGGAGACGGCACCTACAAGGTTGTCAAGCCCCAAGTCAAGGCCCAAATGCTGATCAAAGTCGAGGTCAGGGATTGTTTCCTCAGGAACGTAGAGGAATCCAATCTCGAAATAGTCATTGAATTTGGGAATATCCTGACCCCGCGGATAGGGTGGCTCAGAAGGTTATCCGGAACCCTGACATGCAGATACTGCCTACCAAGGCTCTACATGCCCCTTTTGCCGAAACTGAGCCGAAGGAACTTACCCTCGCGTTTGATCTACTTCTGGATGAATTCAAGTTGGTAATGGCCGTCCTTCGGCAAAAAACTCGGAGACCTCACTGGTTCATCACATTTTCCTTTTTTCTTGAGCTTGAGCAACGCAAAGTAGGATTTGTATGCCTGAATGACCTTTCGAAGGGTCAGTTGTGATCCGATGACAGATTCAAGTAGCAGGGATGATCCTTCAGCCTATGGAAAAGCTCTTTGAGAGTCAAGAGATGCTTGGTTTCGTGATAGTGCTCCCGTATGGTATAGAGGGCAAGATTGTAGAGGGTCTTGGCCATATGAGTCGCCCGATGAACCATCTCGTACCCGTCTATTTTTGTCCTTAAATGGTTCTTCTGGGCTTGCACAATATATTTGTTGCATCAGTAAATATAAAGTTTGAAGGAATCAATTCAAGGTGAACATACATAGTATGCAAATTCTTTAAATCTTTGTTCCCTATCGAAACTAGACCATGAAACAAACAAAAATGGACGAAATCATTCAGGGCAAACACAGAATGACGCTTGAGCAGCAACTCCGTCTCGATCTCAAGCCAGACACAATTCCTCCCCTTCCAACAGGGGAAGAAGCCCTTCGCCCTTCTACCAAAGCAGGATGGCCAACAGAAGCAGTCAAACGCGCAATACTCAACAATTTGCATAATGGATCGGATTGGGAAACGCTCTACATCTATGGCGGATCTGGACGAGTGGCAAGAAACTGGAAGGCTCTGTACCGTACCCTCGAACTTCTTGACACCCTTGAACCAAATGAAACCCTTTTCCTTCAATCCGGTGTTCCATATGGAAAAACCCTGACCCATGAATGGGCACCTCGAGTAGTCATAACCAATTCACTCATCGTCCCAAAATGGGTTGACAACTTCCATGAGTTTGTCAAGGCAGGCCTGACTGTATATGGGCAAATGACTGCTGGATCATTCATTTTTATCGGTTTGCAGGGTATCATCCAAGGAACTTACGAAACCGTTGCAGAAGCAATTCGGCAGGCACAGCAGAACCATGAAGCCTATTCCAGACTCTCTGAATTTGAAAAACAACTTGTG
>JALUTL010000383.1:0-1808 GCA_027016475.1 Candidatus Heimdallarchaeota archaeon | reverse complement strand
GGACTCGGGCTCATGAGCGGAGCACAGCCTTTGGCCATAAAAATGGCAGGCAAAATCGCAATTGTCGCCGAGGTCAATGAAAAGGCCATCGACAGAATGTACAACGAGGGAAGAGAACGAGGAACACCATACCTTGACATCAAAACCAAAACCCCTGAAGAGGCAATCCGTATCGCAAAGGAATATGCAGAGAAAAATGAACCCGTCTCAATAGGTGTCCACTGCAATGCAACACATCTCCTGAAATACATGGTCGACAACAACATTACTCCATTGGTGCTTACAGACCAAACATCCGCACATGACATGCTTTACGGATATTTCCCTGACAACCTGACATATGAAGAGGCAGTGGAACTCCGTGAAAAAGATCCAGAAACCTATCAAAAATATTCATACAACACCGTCAAAAGACATGTAAAGCTCATGCTTGAACTCCAGAAAAGAGGAAGCGAAACCTTTGATTACGGAAACAACATCAGGACACAGGCATACAAGATGGGAGTAGAAAACGCATATGACTTTGAAGGTTTCGTCATCAAGTACATTAGAGGACTCTTTGCTGTCGGAAAGGGACCGTTCAGATGGGTTGCCCTCTCCAACGATCCGCAGGACATCAAAACAACAGACCATTACGCAAAGATACTTTTTAGCGATGACCAGCAGCTCGTCAACTGGATCACACTTGCCGACAAATACATTCCATTCGAAAAAGGACTCCCCGCTCGTGTATTCTGGGCAGGATTTTGGGGAAGGACCGCTTTTGGCATGCTCATCAACAAACTCATACACGACGGAAAAATCAAGGCACCTATCATCATAGGACGGGATCACCTCGACGGGGGATCCGTTGCATCACCATTCAGGGAAACTGAAGGAATGAAGGACGGCTCTGATGCAATTTCTGACTATCCCGTCCTGAACCTCATGGGAAATGCATTGTCCGGCGCAACATGGGTATCGCTTCATGGCGGAGGTGGTGTCGGTGTCGGATATTCCATCCATGCAGGACAGGTAATACTCGCCGACGGAACTCAACTGGCACAGGAAAAACTGTTCAGGGTACTCTTCTGGGATCCTCTCTCAGCAGTCCTCAGACACGATGCAGCAGGATATGAAAAAGCACAGGAACTCGTCAAACAATTCAAAATACCGACCGAAAACAATGACATCAACTCATTTGACTATCTCGACTTCTACAACAGAACCAGACAATGGGTCAAGGAAAAAACTGGTATCGAACTTTTCGAGCCAATGAAGGAATACACCATGAAGCTGCTTTAGGCTTTTGGCCATTAAAACATTGGAATTCTAAAATAATCTATAAAGTAAAGCGATAAGAGTTATGAAATTTAAAGGTGAAATCAAAAACGTATCGTACAAAGTAATGTTTCCAATTAAAAGAGTATCCTAGAAAAAATTTACAGGAAGCCATTGAAAAGGAAACATCTTTTATGTAAAAATTCCCAACAAATGATAAAATAGCAATAAGCAAATGGGTTAGTCCAAAACGAACTAGGTCATATCCCTATGAGAGAGTCTACAACACTTTTGGATATCAAGGAAAAAAGGCTACCATCATTCCAATTTATAAAGATGAGGGAAAATTTGGTGATCGAGATTTTTTAAATAAAAGTACTATTGATATGATGACATTATTGAACGTATATGTAATTATTGGGTACTATAGCGATGCTACAAAAAGTGAAAGGGGTGGAAAACCAAAATTTTCCATGCGAAAATTTGATACTACTTATATAGAAAAGCAGATTGATCTACTTAGCCAAAACAATTTGTCTGTATTGGAA
>JALUTL010000382.1 GCA_027016475.1 Candidatus Heimdallarchaeota archaeon | reverse complement strand
CTATCGGCGCGCACAATGGTTGAAATGAACCTCGCAGAACGATTATCTGCTTGTTTCATCAAATTCAGTATTCCCTGCCAACCAATAGTTCTGAACACGTATGAGCTGTATGGTCCTGGAAACCCTTTTAGATGAATGATTTCTATCCCAGAATCTTCAATCATGAAGGGAGGATCGATATAAGTTAAAAGAGTTGTTGCGCTTTGGATGGCAATATCTCTGATAAAGTCTGCCTGTACCTCCATATACGGAACTTTCACATGTACCAATTCAATTCCTAAATCGGACAATCTTTGTTTGATTTCCTGAAATTTATGAACATTAGATGTGATCACCTTTAAGCTTTCCATATTGATTTTCTGTCTGCTAAAAATAAAAATGTGTGTCCGAAAATCCACTCTATCTTTCCATTCCTGCGCCGTGAAATGTGAAAAGGGTTAATATATTCCACTGGCTCTCACTATCGTATGAGCGCTGCAACAAGGGTTCGCTTCAGAGATATTGATGTTGTCCTCAATCGCGATAATCTCATTGTGACAGTTTTCGGAATGGTTGGTGCATTTATTACCGGGTCTTTTGATGTAACTTGGTTCAATTTGGAAAATTTGTTTGGGTTTCCGGTCGCGCCAACAACATTAGTATTCAACTTGGCGATAATCTTCTTTGTCGTGGGTTACACCAAAAATGCAGGATCAACCCTTTTGGTTACTTTTTCCGCAGTTTTGGGATTAACAAATAACTATGGGTCTCCATCGATTGCATTATTCGAGACTTATTTTGGGGTCCTTCTCCTCACGACTTTGCTGACTGGTTTTCTTGTATCAAAATTCTCACAAATCATTTCATGGAGTACGATCTTGTTACTTCACACGTTGATTTTCGTTATTTTCTCCATGAGCATTGGGCATTTCGCCCGTGTTGTAGCTCCAAAATATTGGCTAATCGGAAACGAATTGGCGATAGGCGGAACTTTCGCGGGTATAGACGTTCAGATTTTCGGTGGACCTCTTCCCCTTGCTGACTTTATTCTATCCCTCCTAGTTATCTTGGTAATGGTGTTTCTCTTTTTCAGGACTCGTTCAAAAGATATCTACAGCAGCGACACAGCATCTAAGCTATCTATTTTCGGAACCCTACTGATTTTGCTTGGCTTCATTTCCACATTAGTTCCAGCAATATTGTTTACTGAAAAACTGGATCAATCATCTTTAACAAATCTCTCCTCCGGTTTTTATCTAGAACCACTTTTTGATTTATTCACAGAAAGTGCAAATGGATCTGTTTTTGTTTCTCCCGCAAATATATTCTTTTCATCCCTTCTCTCGACTTTTCTATTCAATGTTGGAATTATTCTGAGAATGATTGCCTCAAAGAGAGACACCTTGGCATGGAGAGAAGGTGGATTTGATATGATTCTTCTTTCACCTTCAATCTTCATCATGCTTTTTTTTGTTTTCGGTCTTAAACCAATTCAAGATCTTGCTTACCATGGTGGCACTTTTGTTGCTTTGGAACTTTTCCCAATTTATTACGCTGAAATATGGACTGCATTCATCTGGAATGTCATGATTGCTTGGCTCGCACTTGCAATCATTGGAAAACTCAGAAAGAACCGTTCGTGAGAATTGATGCAGTCGCTCAATAATTTTTTTGACAGAAATCAGATGGAATATCATAAATTCTTCCGGTTATTCCTGATTCTCGAGTTCGGTATTATTTTAACAACTTATCTCTTAGCTTATGTTGCCAACCTTCATTCGGATCAAATCCTGCTTGCCAAATTTAAATCGATGACCATCGGTCTTTTTGTTGGTCTATTGTTGGGAATACTTGTCTCGACAATGCTCTTGATCAATCCCTATTCAAGAAAGGTCTGGGATATTCACAAGGTTGCTCCTCCATTCCTCATCCGTTTTGCCTTTGCTTTTTCTATATTTATGCTTCTCAGTTTTCTTATGGAACCTAATGGTTTAGGTACACCGATGGCAAACATGGGATTTGTTCTTGGGGGCATATTTGTGATTTCTGCATATGAAACCGAAATCCGAAAAGAACACGTAAATTCGGACTAAAGATTTACATCATGGCCTGTCTGCTTCCAATATTGATTTCCCAAAGTAAAAGGAATTAAATAATGGAGACCGAAGCCATCCTATGAAAGAGAGGAAAATCCTCAAGGAATATGGGGATGTCGAAATAACTCTTGGATCGACAAACCTAAAACGCGGTTTTGCGAAGATGGTTAAACATGGTGTGGTAATGGATGTAACCAATCCAACACAAGCAGGTATCGCTGAGGATGCTGGCGCCGTAGCAGTCATGGTTTTGGACAAACTTCCTGCTGATATAAGGGCACGGGGTGGAGTTGCCCGAATGGCAACCATTCAAGCTATCAAGGAAACCATGGAAACTGTCAGTATTCCCATAATGGCCAAATGCAGAATCGGTCACACCATGGAAGCCCGTTTACTTGAGGAAATCGGTGTTGACATGATTGACGAATCAGAGGTGCTTACTCCTGCAAACGAGGCGTCTCATGTCTGGAAATGGGATTTCACAGTCCCGTTTGTCAATGGATGCAGAGATTTAGGAGAGGCGCTTCGAAGAATCGAGGAAGGAAGTGCAATGATCAGGACGAAAGGTGAAGCTGGAACTGGAAATGTTGCTGAAGCAATACGTCACATGCGTCTAGTTAACAATGGAATTCGGCAAGTCGTCGCTGCAAAAGACAATCCACAGGAATTGATGATCCTAGCAAGAGAAATGAAGGTGTCATATGAGACCGTTCTTAAGGTAGCTGAGCTCGGAAGACTACCGGTTGTGAATTTTGCTGCTGGTGGTATTGCTACTCCTGCTGATGCTGCCATGATGATGCAAATGAATTGTGATGGTGTCTTTGTGGGTTCGGGAATCTATAAGTCTGAAGATCCAGAAGTTAGGGCTGAGGCAATTGTTATGGCGGTTACCCATTGGGACAATCCTGAAAAGGTGGCTGAAGCCCAGAGTATGGTGAGTGAACGGGCTTCCATGCCTGGGCTAGATGTTTCAACCCTTGATGAAGGAAAGAAATTACAGCTCAGGGGTGCCAATATCTAAGTGAAGGAACGAACAATTGGACTACTGGGCCTTCAAGGCGCGATCGAAGAGCATGAGGCATCGATCAAAGAAGCCGGAACCCGCTTGGGTATTGAGATCAATATCCGACATGTTCTTCTTCCTGAGGATCTAGATGGTCTAGATGGAATAATAATGCCAGGGGGAGAAAGCACTGCAATGATCAAGCAGGGAACCAAGTCTGGACTACTTCCTGCCCTTAGGAAAAGGTTGGCTGATGGGTTCCCAGCCTTCGGTACCTGTGCTGGAGCAATTCTTTTGGCGAAACATGTTAAGAGGGATGCAAAGAGCGAAATTCGCGAGGGTGCATTTCCTGTAATTGATATGACCATTTTAAGGAACGGTTACGGTAGGCAGAAAGATTCATTCTCAGTTCCATTACATATAGCCAAGGTCGGAACCGATTTGAATGCTGTTTTCATTCGGGCTCCAATAATCGAGGAAATTCATCCTGAGGTGGATGTTTTAGCAACATTTGATGGACATCCTGTCATTGTCCAAAAAGATAATGTCCTTGCCTCAACATTCCATCCAGAACTATCTGGAAATCCCGATGTCCATTCATACTTTTTGAAATTAGTCGGTTAATTTTTTTCAGCGAGATCCTTCCATATTTTTTCAGGAAACCTTTTTTCCATTCTTTCTATTTCTTTTTTCCAAGCTGCCTCAAGATCCACTTCAGCTTTAATTGCCAACTGGAGAAAAAGGTTGAATGCCTGTGCAAATTCAGAGTCTACACTATTTTTGTCCATACCTTGGTGACCGGCACCCTTTACCTTATACCCTTCTTCATAAAGAAAAAATTTCACTACTTCACCAAGCTCTTCAATGAGGTGACTAAAAACCTGTGTTGCAGAAAACCTGTCCCATCGTCTTGATATGATAAATTCTTTCTGCTTTTTCTGTATATCCCTTAGATCCATATCAACGTAAAGATGAATGCTTTTTTATGCTTGCTGGTCGGCAATTTCTGCGTCCGCCAATTCATCAGCTAATTTATGGGTTCCCGCCTTTATTTCTTCTGCAAAATGGCATGCTACAAGGTGGCCATTATCAAATTCTCGAAGTTCAGGTTCCTCAAGGAAACATTTCTGCCTGACAAATCTGCATCTTGTGCAGAATCTGCATCCTACTGGTGGGTTGATCGGTGTGGGAACCTCACCCTTTAAGTGAATTCTTTCTTTTTTGACTGTTGGGTCGGGAATTGGGACGGCAGACATAAGGGCTTGCGTGTAAGGGTGCATTGGGTCGTCATATATGTCGGTAACCTCTCCATATTCCATAAGTTTTCCAAGGTACATGACCGCAACCCTATGTGAAATTTTCCGGACAACTGAAAGATCGTGTGCAATGAAAATATACGAAAATTTGAAATCATCCTGCAATTGGATAAGCAGATTGATGATTGATGCCCTCACTGAAACATCCAATGCGCTTACGGGCTCGTCAAGTATAATGACTTGGGGTTGGAGGGTCAATGCTCTGGCAATTCCCACCCTCTGTTGCTGACCTCCTGAAAGTTCATGAGGGTACCTGTATGCATGATGGGGGGAAAGTCCTACCCTAAGCAATAAGTCTCTGACAATACCGTATTTTTCTGTTTCATCGACCAAGTTATGAATTTCAAGCGGTTCCAAGATCGATTGCATTACCGTAAACCGAGGATCCAAAGAAGCAGCTGGATCTTGGAAAACCATAGTAAGGTCTCTTGCAACTTCTCTGAGTTCCTTTCTTGAGAGTAACCTCAGATCTCTTCCTTTGAACCAAATCTCTCCTGCTGTTGGTTTATGGAGAAAGGTCAAAGTTTTCGCAATGGTCGATTTTCCACAACCAGATTCCCCGACAAGGCCTAATGTTTCTCCTTTCCTCAATTTGAAGGAGACGCCATCAACTGCCTTAATATCTGCTACTTTTCTTTTAAAAAGATATCCTGCCTCAAGCGGGAAGTATTTTCTAAGATTAATAACTTCCAACACAACATCAGGATCATTGCTTGGTCCGTTTTCTGTTTTACCTTCGGTAGAAGATTTTAATTCAGCCTCTGTAGAAGACAAGTTGCTAACCTCAATTCAATGAATAACTCAGACCTTTTTAATAATGTTGTTAGTTCGAATCCAGATATGCGGACAATATAAACTATAGTAAACTATTTCGTGATTTCAATTTGACCAGTATAGAGTAGACATCTGACGAAATGTCCAGGTTCAAGTTCAACAGTCTCAGGAACTATTTCTGAACATTCGGGTCTTGCTTCAGCACATCTAGGGTGAAAACGACATCCTGAAGGAGGATTAATGAGGTTCGGGATGGTTCCTGGAATTGCATAGAGTTCCTCGTCCCTGCTAGAAGAAGCTGAAGGGATTGCCTTCAACAAAGCCTTTGTGTAAGGGTGTTTCGGTTCCTTGAAAATGGTTATTACGTCTGCAAGTTCGACAATATTCCCTGCATACATGACCGCCACTCTATCACACATTTCTGCAATGACGCCGATGTCATGTGTAATTAGAATAATTGAAGTTTGAAAACGGTTTTTAAGATCCCTCATGAGATCAAGAACCTGTGCCTGAATGGTGACATCCAGAGCGGTAGTGGGTTCATCCGCAATAAGCAGATCGGGGTTACAAGAAAGGGCGAGAGCAATCATCACCCTTTGCCTCATTCCACCTGAGAATTGCCATGGGTAATCCTTAAGTCGTTTACCTGCATCTGGGATTCCAACAAGCTCAAGTAACGTTCTTGTCTTTTCCTCTGCTTCAATATCACTGACCTGCTGATGGAGTTTAATTGCCTCCTTGATCTGATCTCCAATGGTCAATACAGGGTTAAGGGATGTCATTGGGTCTTGGAAAACGACCGCAATTTGGTTACCCCTAATAGCCCTCATTTCAGTTTCAGGAATGTTGAGAATTGATTGTCCCTTCCAGATCACGTCTCCACTTATTATCTTTCCAGGTGGCTGAGGAATCAGTTTCAAGATTGACATTGCTGTCACTGATTTTCCAGACCCTGATTCTCCTACAAGTCCTAAAACCTCTCCTCTCCTTACTGTAAAAGTTACACCATCAACTGCTTTGACCACACCATCCTCAGTAAAGAAGTAAGTGTGAAGGTCGTCTACTATGAGAATATCTTCCTTGTCCATTGCTTTGTTTTCTGCCATTTCATGACTCCCTGTGAAGTGGTTTTTACTAACTAATTTCTTCTTTGTTCAGACTGTTTTAAATGTGCTTAGACTGACACAAGCAAGTTGAACAATATTCTGAAACTCTGTTGATTGAAAAGACTGTTTTTGATTCACAAAGAGAGGTTTCTCACCTCTATTTTTACTTACATGTCAAATTTGTCTTAATGTTGAGCTGGGACAATCTTTTTCGATAGGACATTTTTCACACAACGGTTTCCGGGCTTTGCAAATTGCTCTTCCATGATCAATAATCAAGGGAGTAAATTGAACCCAATATTTGACAGGGATAATTTTCATCAAATCTTGTTCAATTTTTTCAGGTTTGTCATTTGTTGTCCATCCAAGACGTTTTGTTATGCGTTTGACATGTGTGTCAACCGTGATACCCGAATCAGGGATTCCAAAGGCATTTCCCAGAACAACGTTTGCTGTTTTTCTTCCTACCCCTGCTAGACTGGTTAAATCTTCCATGGTTCTTGGTATCTGCCCATTGTATTTCTCCACTACTCTCTGGGCCATTTTCACCAAGTTTTTTGCCTTTGATCGGTAAAAACCCAGTGTGCGAATGATTTCTGCAACATCCTCTGGAGAAGCCTTGGCTAAAGATTCGATATTTGGATATTTTTGGAATAATTCTGGAGTTACTTTATTCACCGCTTTATCAGTCGTTTGAGCGGAAAGGATTGTTGCCACAAGCAATTCATATGGGTTTCTGAAATCTAGAGAGACTTTGGAATCAGGGTAGGTCCTTTTCAAGGTTTCAATAATATCGATGACCTTTTCTTGATCCATGTAATACTCAATTGAAATGATTTCCTTAATTCTTTTTGGGTTAAATCCCACGAGGTGCAAGTAGCCTCTCTTTTTTCTGCTTCAACCGCTGTATTTCATCATTGATCTTTTTCAGGGACGATTGTTTGGCTTTCAATTCTTTTGCGATTTCCTTGTACCGTTCTTGACAAATTAAGAGTTCTCTATTTACACGACCGATATCCTTTTTGATTTTGGACAACTCTTCCTCAATCTGGAAATGTTTTGACCCATCATCTCTAATTAACCGCTTTGTGGTAAATTTTTTGCTCATTTTCAACGTGGCTAGAGTTGAATGATGCTTTTCCAAAAGAGATTTTTTCTCTAGGAATTTCTCTTTGATCTGATTCTCTTCTTTTTTCAAGGTTCGATATTTCTTTTCAAGCTTTCTGAGTTTCCTGTCTACGTCTTCTGCTGTCTCGTAATCGTTTTTCAGTCTTCGGAAGTACCTGATCAGAAAATTTTGGCTAGAATAACGTTTTCTTGGGGTATATGGTCTATGGTTGATGCTTGCAAGAACCTCTCTAAGATCACTCAAATAAACTAAAGGAACACCATTGATCTCCTCAAATGCTTCTGGGATGCTTGTGACAATGAAAGATTTGATTTTCTTGCAAGAAAATTTATCTTTGATAAACTTCTCTTTGACTGGCAACTTTTCTACAGCTTTTTCGTAATATTGTCTTCTTATCTGGATGTTCCTTCCAAAAATCCATCCCCTCCAATAGCTGAAATCCTTCACTTCACAATGGACCCACTGATCAGGATCTTTTTTCGACCTAGCAATAATATCGATTTCAGTGACTGTTTCTCCTCCCTCGTCCACGATTTCTGTGTTTGTCTCTACGACTTCCCAATAGTCTGAAAACTCAATGACGTCTTTTACTGCATATTCTGCCC
>JALUTL010000381.1 GCA_027016475.1 Candidatus Heimdallarchaeota archaeon | reverse complement strand
CGGATTGAAAATCATAAATCTTCATATCTCAGTTTGTCCATCGGATGAACATTGTGAAGCTTTTTGACGATCAATCTCTCCCTCAGCGTAAAGAATTATTAACCACAAAAAAATGGTGAAATGTTGATCATATCAGTGGTAAGCTATAGAGGTGGAAGCGGCAAGTCATTGTTTTCGCTTAACTTTGCATACCGATTGGATAAGAAAACTTTGCTCCTAGAAGCCGATTTTCTTGCGCCTTCCCTTCATTACATTGTGCCTAAGGCAATGAATTGTTGGAATGATTATCTTAGTGGCAAAGAAAGCGATGAAAATGCCCTTGTCAATTCCGTTAACCACTTGGATATCATCTGCACCAAACCCTACGATCAGGACATGATTTCTCTATTGATGGACAAAAGGCTCTGGAGTTCAGTTTTTTCAGATAATATTTCCAAGTTCTTCATGTCAATGGAAAAAAAATATGACTTAATTGTCATAGACAACCAGAGTGGAACATTCTATTCAACTTTGCTGCATTGCTTCTTCTCAGATTTTGTCATTTGTATCGTACGACCGGACAAACGTGATGTCCTAAGCACGGTAGAATACCTCAAAATATTGAAAAAGCCGTTTTATTTGGTTTGGAACCAAGTAATCAAAAAGGATCAAATGAAAGAGATCATTGAAAAGTGGACTGAGGATCTGTTCAAACCACTAACCACATATCGAGGTAATTTTGGGATGATCCCATTTGACGAGGAAAGTGCCTTCCGTTTATGGGTGAAACAGGAGTTCATTATTGATAACACTCCTTACCACGATGCAATCAGTGACCTTATTTCATCTTTTCATTCGAAATTTTTCAAGATCCCCTAACGTGTTTCAATGGTAAATATGTTTCATGTTTTGTTTTTTCAACCCAGCCGTTCTCCATGAATGAGTCAAGGATTCTTTTTACATATTTCTCATCCATTTGGACATGCATTGCCAATTCCTGAACTGGAATTCCCCCATAATTTTCAATCATATCGCATTTTCGCAGAAGCAGTCTAGCAACTTCAAGTTCGTCCTCATCCAACATCATCTGAACAGCAGGATCTCTAAGATCATTCATTGCATCTTGTATCTGCCCAATTGTCTGATTCAATGAATACTCCACAAATTCATCAAATGTAGCAATGCCGTATTGCTTTTGAATGATCGGATTTGACATGAGTCTTTCTATACGATTCTTCAAATGACGAGAAACCGAAATCATGGTGCCTTCAAGAAATTGAGACATGAAGATACGCAGGGCAGTTGGCTTTGTGCATTGATAACGCTCTGTCAGCTCTTGGATGAATTTTGCATGCTCACCAGTGAAAGTTGTGCTGATGGTTACATAGTCTTCGTTTTTGGGCATTAACTATTGTTTGTGATCTTTTGATAATATCCTTTTCGATCGTCCCTGATATGTTTCCTCGATTGTCTGAGGTGTCGGATAATTTGTGATGAGCAGATGTCTTGTTTCTCTCTCATTTCGTCCCCTGACATTGTAGGTATAAGTTTTTGAATAATCCACTATTTTGATGTTTGCGTTGATTTTCTGCCTATCTTCATATAAATCCAGGATGAACTTCGTTCGACCGATGACCATTGCACTAAAGGATGGAAGGACTGTGAAAATATCTGCCAATTCCATATGATCCTTTCTTGTAAAGGGATTTTTGCTGTAATCCTTGAATTCCGAGTCATACGGTGGATCAAAGAAAATAAAATCATTTTTCTGAACATTGACAACATCAAAAAAATCCCGGAAATCCATACAATAGATTTTTGTGTTTGCAAGCAATCTTTTTACACGATTGGTCTTTAGCATTCTTACCTTGGACTTAAATGGCTTCTTGTTATACGCATTTCCTCCGTATGGTATGTTGAACTTTCCTTTTCGGTTGAAGCGAAACATCGAACCATAGCAATATTCGCGAATGAAATAGAATATTGCATTATCTTCGGTCTGATCAGGATTATCTTCATCTCTGAGCATTGTATAGTATGCAGACCTAATTGCGTTTTCCAAATGGTCTCCATATTCCCATCTGTCGGTAACGGGTGCATTCTTTGCAAACTCCAATTTTGCAATTCGGACTGCTTTCGATATCAACGACTTTCTCAAATATTTTTCATACTTTTCTGTTTCATAGAATTGCAGGTGAATGTCACTTGGTGATAGAATATCTTCTTTGATGGTTCTCAACAAACTTCTCTGATTCAAATCCTGTCCTTCCATCAATGAGCGAAGTATAAAGTCTTTCAATTCAATGAACCATTGGTAAAATTTGGGGACAAGGGATTTTAAACTGTCCCAATCGTTCGCAATCCTATCAATGGCATTCATGAATTCCGGATCTTGATTCTGGACATGTTGATAAAACAAAATGAGATTCCCGTCCACATCGTTAATCACGTTCCGATCATGCTCCAAATGAAAAAACAATGCCCCTCCTCCAACAAACGGCTCGATGTACCTGTCAAACTTTGAGGGCAAATAAGGAAGAACCATGGCGATCTCTCGAGTTTTCCCTCCTGGCCATTTGATGAGGGGCTTCACAATCACGTAATGGTGCACAAGTTTAATAACATTGATATTGCCTCGAACTTCAATCTCAAAACCCGCCAAGACATAGGGGTTACTCCCGTTTCATAGAAGAGAATTCCCCTTAAGTCCATGCAACAAGAGAAAATAGCAGAAAGCGACCATTTAATTTTCCGGAACACCTACGAAAGTACGTGAAATTCGAGGATCCACTGGAACTCAAATCAGGAATGACACTCCAAAATGGTTTTGCTTTGGCACCATTGACAAATACACAGTCAAATTCTGATGGCACCCTTCATGAAGGTGAGCTTAAATGGTTGGTTCGACGTGCAGGAAGCTTTGGCTTGATTTCAACCTGTGCAGCCTATGTTTCCCCTGAAGGTAAGGCTTGGGTTGGACAATTGGGTATCGCAGAGGATAAGCATATTACAGGCTTAAAGAGGTTAACACGAAGTGTCCATCAGAAGGGCTCAAAAATCATAATCCAATTGTATCATGGTGGATCAAAGGCTGAACTCGTTCCCCAAAAAATTTCTGCCTCTTCTGATGCTAACATAAAAGAGGCAACAATTGAGGATATTGAAAGAATTACTGAGGACTTTGTGGCTGCTGCCAGGCGAGCAGAAATTGCGGGATTTGATGGAGTAGAGATACATGGTGCAAACGGATATCTCTTTACCCAATTCCTTTCACCAGTTCTAAACAAAAGAAAAGATCGGTATGGGGGTGGGATTCAAGGACGGGCACGATTTCTACGAGAAGTGACGAAACGCATCCATGAAGCAGTTCATGACGACTTTGCCATCTTTGTCAGAATATCTCCTGTTGATTTTTTCGCCAATTTGGGGCTTTTGTTGAAGGACAGCATGCAGGTTTCCCAATGGGTTGCCCAAGATGGGGCAGATGTTGTCCACCTGTCACTAAGATCTGCTTGGGGGGCAGCACCACATGAAACAGACCAAACACCTGTTGTTTCAAGGATTAAAAAGGCAGTAGGTGAATCCGCTATGGTTGCCGCAGCAGGAGGGATTTGGAATTTAGAGGATTTAATCAAGTATGAACAAGTAGGAGGTGATATTGCAGTCATTGGAAAGGCTGCAATTGTTCATCCTGATTGGCCCAAACAAGCACTTAATGGATGTTTTTCTCCGATTCTTCCTCCATGGAACCCTGATTACCTCAAAACCGTTGATGTTGGGAAAAACTTCATCAATTATCTGAAAAGATTCCCCGGACTAGTTGACGGTGGCGCCCCACCCAGAACTATTGAAGAGAATTTGAAATCATAATTGATTGGCGGTGGTAATTACTTTCTCTTCTTCGTCTTTTGTTGCAATAATGCTATGCTAAAAATGGCAAAGGCAATAAGCTGTACCGGAAAAACGCTTGTTTCTACATTCGTCTCCAAAGTTGAATCGCCTCCAGAATTATCGACAACTGTAATCAAAACAGAGTCCTCTAAAACTGCAATGCCTCCTGAAGAAATGGTCAACACTATTGAAATATTGCCAACAGGTGGAGAGCTGACAATGTATTCCACAATGTTGTTGATAACTTCACCTTTGTCTGCGATAATCGACTCATTGCCTACTGTAACGACTATGGAATAAACCATGTATTCCGCATTGTTCAAAATCCATTGGAGTTCAACTGTCTCCTCGGACGTCATGACTACATCATCTGGAACAACACCAAATTCTGGATTTCCTTGTACAGCAAGAACTGTTCCTAATAAGAGCAACGCCAGTGAAATGAATTTGAGTTTCTTCATACTTTTACCTCCTTTCGTTTTACGATTAGTAGAGTTGCCATTGCAAAGAATGACATTACTACAAACGGAAGATTCAGTGGTGTGGATTGGGTTGAAGTAGTGTTCGTTGCGCCTTGCAACACCAGAATGAAAACTGAATCGGTTACTGTTGTTCCATTGACATCTGCAATCCTCAGAATTATCTTATAAAGAGCTGGCCCTGAATGAACGAATGAAAAATTGATGGTTCCTGTACTGAAAGTCGCGTTTACCTCTTGACTTCCATTTACTATGATCGCATACGTGTCAGGATTGGTTGAGTTGACTTCCCATGCAAGATCAATTTGGACAACAGATTCGTCCACAAGCATAGATTGTGGAGTGTTAATTATTTTAAGCACACGTGATGCAATTCCCAAAACGGTTACCATGATTTCATCTGTTGCGCTATTTCCATAAAGATCGTAAGCTTTGATCATAACCGTATGATTACCAGTGACAAGCCCATCTATACTGATGTTGGCTATATTTCCATTGAATGACCCATGGGCTGTCAAGGTACCATTGATGTAAATCTCAAAACTGGAGAGATACACATCTGATATCTCCCAAACAAGGAAATGCCCTGTTGTGCCAATTGTATATTGCATATTTGAAGGGACATTCACAAATGTGGGAGATGTTGTATCCTCCACAGTGATTTCTACAAAGTCTGCCAATGATGTGCCATATGTGCTGACTACAAGTATTGTAACATTGTAAATGGCGGGATCCAAAGCTTCCATAGAATAAGTAACTGATCCATTTGCAGGCATCGTGCTGGATTCAACTTCACTGCCGTTAACAAATATGGTGTAATTGGATATTTCAAGAGCTTGGAAAGTCCATGTTAGGCCAATATCTGCTGGTGCTTCATATGTCTCACTTGAAGGTGAAGCAACAAGTGTTACCGCTGGATCCAATACAGTGACCTCGATGATAGCAGATATGGAGTTGCTATAACTGTCAGTCAATTTTATGATTATCGTGTGCAAACCAACTGACAAACCATCGACATTAATCTGGTATGTGGTTCCATTGCCCCAAACAAGATTTGATCCAGTTGTACCGTCAATCGTTACATTGTAGGTTCCTGGACTATAGTTGTCATATGGTGTAAAGGTGATGATGTTGTTTGTTTGCCCAGCCACATAGGTCAAATTGCCTGAATGGACAAGTGTTGGAGCTGTAGAATCAACTATTGTGAGGATGAAATAGTCCACTGAAATTTGTCCCAAAGTGTCGTTGATGAATAAAGTAAGGTTATAGCTTCCTACACCAAGGTTTGTCAGTGTAATATTTACAAATCCTGGAACCCAAACTCCGTTCTCAAATACTGCCCCATCCAAATACACAATGTACTTGTCTGAATTCGCTCCATTGATCACCCAAGAAACGCCTATTGTTGAGGTAACTTCTACAGAGATGTCCCCATGTGGATTGATCAATGGTTCATCAGAGGGCAATACTGTGACTATGACAGTATCCTGATTTGGAAGTCCGTTTGTATCGTTTACATAGATTGTAAACCAGTATGTTCCAGGATACAGCCCATCCACATTAATTGAAATGATAGATCCATTCCAGAGCCCATGGGATATTGTCACCCCATCCATAGTAATGTTGTAATAGTGAGGGGTTGATTCTATAAATTCCCAAGAAATGACATTGCCTGTGTCTCCATATGTGTATGTCAAATCTTCTGGTGGATTTACCAATTGGGGAACATCATTTCCGATAATGGATTTGAATCCTCCTTCTACTTCCTCCACAATTGTAATTGTATTGGTTTGTACGATGTCGAACTCATATGTCCCTGGCGCAAGAATATAGGTTGCAATTCCATCGCTTCCAGTATGTTTGGATGCTATCGAAGATGTTCCTTTGGGATGGTCATACGCATAAGTCCATGTTGATACCGGATTTCCACCGGTCGTTGTGACATAAATCTCTACAACTCCGAAATATGCTGAAAAATTATAGTAGCCTCCATAGGCTATTTCCACCTGATAAATCCAGATGGAGTTGTCTTCTTTGAATCTGATGTCGTACAGTCCATCCACCACGTCAAATTGCCTATAGCCATCGATACCCAAGTTCCCTGAATACACTGTTGCACCAGTCAACGAATCATAAATGTAGACAAAAGTGTCTCGTGGTGTCAAATTATCAATGAATGAATAGAGATGAACTGGGTTGACATTGTTTGAAAGATATATCGTGTAGGTGTCATTTCCTCCAAATGAATCATGAACTGTGATATTAACTCTATAGACTCCAGTAGTGCTCGGCGATGTGTAATCGAAAGTAATCTGAAAGTCACCTGTGGACGTAAATCCATGAAATGCACCTATGGCCGACAATGTGCCGACATTTGCATATAGATCCAAATAGAGATATTCATAATCAAAATCATCATCAGTCAATGTCACTGTTACTGTTTGTGTAGTTGATGGCCCTGTGTCAATGGAGTTGACTGAAACGATAACGGGGTTTGCGTTCAATCTTGTGCCAACCTGTGTCCGTTGTCCTCCAGTGATAACAACGTTGTAGTGCCAAGTGGTGTCATCAATAAGCACATCATACGTACCCGGTACAAGATCACGAAGATCAATTCCATCAGCACCAGATGTAGCTGAGTAAATGAACGTGCCACTTGAATAAACCTTTATGGATTGACTTATTGGTACGCTTCCATTATTTGTATAAACAGCAAGTACTCCAAGTTGCAAAACGGCCGGTGATTCACTTGAGGCAACAACAGCAATATTGTTCTGCAAATACGTGGGAGTGGAGGAAAATGATAAATTGTAATTACCTGGAGCTACATCATAATATGTAATTCCATAACTCGCATAAGAAGAACTAATTGAAGAACTACTGTACTGATACAGATACGTCCACATTGAAATCGGTTTTCCATAGCCTGAGGTGACATTTACCGAGATCCTACCAAACTTGAAATCATAAGTGGATACAGAATCTGCTACAATGGTAATGCCTTGATAAGTAATTGATGTTCCTGAAACTGTTGACTCGAAATTATATACATCTGGTCGCAGAAGCAAGGTATTGAGCCCTGTTGAACTGCTCGTAGAGGAACTGGCTTCAGTGCCGCCTGTTGAATTGCTATAGACTTTAATCGTTGTTGATATACCTTGCCCTCCTACGGACGTAGCGTTCATTGTAACTGAGGCAAAATTGAAGTTTACAATATAGCTTCCATCTGCCACGAAAATCTGCTGTGCCCAAAGATTATTTGCCGTCACTCTGATTTCATAAGGGCCATCATAGAGCGAACTTATCAGTCCTATACCATCAGAGCCTGTATGATCAGATCCAACAAAATCTCCTGTTATTCCGTCATAGGCATAAACCCAAACCGCATAAGGATTGCCAGCCCCCTGCGTGGTGTTTACCGTTATGTCTGAGGTTCTTGACGAAACCCAGATGGTTGTATTCGCCCATCCACCATAATTATCTGTTACGTTGACATCGATTTGGTAAACACCTCCGACTGAAGGGGCGAAAAATATAATCTCGTTGCCTGAACCAGATATCGTTCCTTCAGATACTGACCACGTGTAGGTTAACTGATCAATGGGATCAATATCGCTCACAGTTACAGTGACTGTTGTATTCTCATTAGGTCCAATCCGCCTCGGAGAAGCCGTTATATCTGAAATTACTGGTGCACTGTTCGTGAAGTTCCCTATTACTGTAACACCCTCTGCTGTAATGACCAAATCATGGTACCATTCTGTTGTACTTCTGGATGATTTAAGTGAATAATTCCCATATGGTGCGAGAATGTACAGGGCAATTCCATCACTTCCTGTATGTCCTGAAGAAATCGAAGAGGTCAGTGATGCGGTTGCATTGTAAAGATATGTCCATACGGCTTCCGGATTCGAATTTTCATCAAATTGATAGACGGTAAGTACTCCAAATTGAAAAACCAAGGAGGGTCGTTCGGTTGCATTCAGCATCACATCAAATTTCCATACTGAGCTTGATTCTGTACTTGCATATGTCTTGATGGAATAGTCTCCTGAAGGAATGATCGCCAGCGTAGACCCTGTGGAAGAGCTCACACTCAGGGTAGTGAGGGTTGTCCCAAGATCGCTTGCATTGTATATTCTAGCAGTTCCTCCAATTGATTCACCATAATTGCCAGTCACGTTGATATTGACTTCAGCCCATTGGTAGTGGATGGAATAAGGCGCATTACTTGCATTAATTGAATAGACAGGGGAAACATAATTTATGGTTGATGTCCACACAAAATAGTACTCTCCGTCATACAGATTCATGGATGTTTCACCCGTTGATCCTGAATGGGCAGAACCTTGGTTTATTCCAGTATAGGCATCATAGGCATATATCCATTGACCGATGGGTCTGTCGTTGTAGCCAGTTGAGTTGAGATTCACTGTTGCCTGCCTGTTGCTCAAATACATGGTAAAATTGCTGAAAAGGTTTGTTGGATCGATAACATCCAAATCCAGACGATATGTTTCATCAAAGCTTGGTGCTGTGTAATTTATTTGAAACTGAAAAACATCCTTTGAAACCCATCCGCTACTGATTACTACAGTGGATCCATAATTTACTACTCGATTCAACGTTAGTGGGTAATCGTAATTTGGATCGAATACATTTGCAGTAATTGTTGTTGTTTCATCTGCCAAAACCTTGGAAGTACTGGTTGGGAAGCTTGTGAAATATGGTGCTGCCTGCACAACAACACCCAAAATAACCTTTTCTCCTAAAGTGGAATTGCGATTGTAAAATGTGGTTCCTTCTGAACTGACAGTAAAATCATACGCGATTCCTGCTGGAAGATAAAAGACTTCATTTCCTTCAGATGTTCCCCTATGGCCGGATGCAACATTTGTGTCCATTTCATCATACACATAAATCCAACTGGATGTGTTAGTATACACTATGAATTGTGAAAAAGTGGTGTAGACTGAAGTTGTCTGTTCACCGATTATTGTAACCGAATTGTTCTTGATTCGATTGGTTGCATCAGACACGTAGGTTTCCACATCATAATCTCCCGGTGCAAGATTCATAGATACTACCCCATCACTCCCTAGTGATCCTGAAGTAACCTGATCACCAGAAGTTGAATTGTAAACACGATAACTTGCACTTATTGGCATGTCATCGGATGTATTGGAATAAATTACCAGTTCTCCAAATGCAACATTGTCCAATGAAATTTCAATAGGGACTGTTTCAAATCCATGAACCTTGATATCAGTTTGTTTATTCAATCCGTTGAATGAATATGTGCCTGGAACTACCCACAATACCTCATTTCGGTCTGGTTCAATGGAAACTGAGGTTTTGTAAACGTCTGCAACATCGCTTTCAATATGAATGGTCGCAGAATCTCTTGGAGTTCCAATCGAATAGGGAGAAAGCTCCAATGAGACAAATTCTGCTGTATACTTTGATGTTTTCCCTATCTGCACATCCAAAATATCGGATGTTTGGGTAACTGCTCCATGAACTTTGGCAATATAGCGACCAGACTGTAAATCAGCTTTGAAGATACCATTATTATCTGTCTCTCCAAACGATACTAATGAAACTGGTGATATTCCATCAACAGACCAAATTTCAACCTCTGTTGTTATTCCAACTCCATCACCCAAGGCTTGAACCTCAATTGATCCAGTACTGACCACTTTGTCGTATCTGTCTTCAAGTCGAAAAGATTCCCTAGAGACATGGTCATTTACTTCTTGAATGTTCGGCGTTCCAATTGTCTCTTCTGCAAATTCATGGTCTTGATCGAGATCAGTTTCTCTTTCAGATACCGAATTTTCAATTCTATCTTCAAGGTGCGTTGCTTTTTCATTATCTCGAGTTAAATCAAGGTTTGGATTAGCAATTTCATATGATGATCCAATAGACAATGAGCCTAAAAGCATCATTGTCAGGCAAATTAAAGAGACAAATCTAAATGAGCGCACCCGTAGTGTAGGGTGCATAACGCATAGTGCAAAATCCAAGTATAAAAACAATTGTATTTTTTGAACAATGTTTAATTACTTTGGCAATAGTTTTTGGCATGGAGGAAGAGGATAGTGACACGTTGTCTTTGTAAGGAATGTTCGGCAATGCTCTTTTTTTACAATAGTTTGGCAGTTTTTTTTGCAGCCTGTCATTTTAGTGACAACCAAAAGAAGAAAACTTCCTAAGAAACTAGAAATGGGGGACATTTGTATTATTACATATAGCTAAAACTATACGCAAAATTGTCGACATTGAATAATCCTGAAAATTCCAAAACGAGAGTTCAATATACCATTATTTGGAATTGTGACATACTAGTTGAATTGGTTCCATCGGAAACATTGGTGATTTTCTGATTACTCTTTCTTGTCCATTGTAGCTGAATATGGGCTCTCTCACAATAGTTTGTTAACCTCCAATAATCGCTCCTTCCTCTATGGTTATATCTGATTGAATGGTATGGCAATTGTGGATATTATCTCTTATCAAGGGTTCGTACGAGAGGAAATGGTCTCTGTATCAGCAAGAGTCAAGCTGAGAGTTATCATGTTTTCTAAGGAGACTGATTGTCCTTCTTCCCACCCTCCCCATATCTTCCAAAACAGGAAGGCAATTCTTTTTCTTCCGGGATGGGTCACAAGATTGGAGGTAATGCACAGGATAATCAAGGCGTTGATCGAAGAGAATTTTGTCGTCTACTACATTGAAACTCGAGACAAAAAGTCATCTCAGCTACCCCCTGATCAGATCAAACCCGAATCCTTTTCTATCGGCAAATCAGCAGAAGACCTAAAGGCAATACTCATCAATTACAGACTTCATGAAACAGGATATTTTCTATTTTCAAGCTCATATGGTTGTCTGATAAGTGCCAAATTCATGTATGTTCAAAGAGATAACGAGACCATCCTTCCACAGAAGGCTGTTTTTCTTGTTCCAGCAATTGAAATAAGTTTCACCATGTGGCAGAAGGTTGTGATTCGTTTGCCACTTCTAATGCAAAAAGTTGCGGTTTCAATAGTTGAAAAGTATATGAAATGGAGATATGCAAATCCGGAAGAACCAGATCTAGCTTACAATTTTCAGGCCCAATTGTATGATTTTGATCTTAAAAAGGTGAAATTGACTACCATAGCTCTGGACAAGTTTGGTGCGGATCTTCGTTCTTATATTTCTGAAATTTCGGTTCAAACTTTAGTTATAGGTGCGAGCAGAGATTTGTTGCATCCAATTGAGGAGGTGGAGGCCTTGGCCAAAAAAATGCGAAATGGTCAATTTATAGACCTGCTTTCAAATAAATATACCCATGACGTGTTAGGCGGGAAAATAGCTGCTGTTTATTTTAATGGGCAAGCTTTCGAATCACAGCTTGCAAATCTTTATTGATGCTGAAAAAATGAAATTAAACATTTATAAGGATAAATGCCCTGAATAACTAAAATGTCTGACATTTTTCTTTCGTTGCAAGCGATCAAACGAAAGTTGCGATCACTCAATTCAAATGATCCATTTCTTCGGCGCTTTAACGAACAAGATCTGTCAGATAAACATGAGATGGTGATGAAACTCCGAAATGACCCTTCACTTTATCTCTATGTCTATTGGATACTTTTGAACACCACAAATTATGAGGATGTTGCGATGATCCTTTATGAATTCGGTACAAACCAGTTACCCACCTCAATCTTGAAAAATTTACTGGATAGGGTGATCAATGACAATGATCGGTGGAAATTTTTCATCTTGAATCGCATCGCCTCCTTATGTTCTACTTCCAAATCCCATCCTCACTTTGAAGAGTTTCAACAAATGCTGAAAATCATTGCTATTGAAGCAGTAAGACATCATGTCTCATTTCAACTGAATGTGGCAGCAAAAAAGATAAGAAAGTTTGACATTATTCTTGACCTCATAACTAATCATGGAATCAACATTTGGTTGTTTGACTACCAGTTTACAGAAGAAGAGCTTCTACAGATCAGGCTGATTGCAGGTGGAAATCAAGTCGAAAGCATCAAAGAAAAATTAGCCCGGCTTTATTATAGAATTGAAGAGCATGACTATAGGACTAATCTTGTCAGGCTAAGACGGTTTAGGCGGAAAGATTTAGTTCATCTCTGTAAGCAATATGGTGTTTCAGGCTATAGTGGTCTTAAACACATAGGAATTGTGCGGCTCCTCTTGAAGCACGTGCTGTCAAAGCCAATGCAAAATGATGAGCTTGAACTTTGGGAAAAATACTGGATTGAGGATTATCCTTTTTTGGACAACCTCATCACATTTCGATCAATGCAACGAGCAGATCTGCTCAAATTGGGGAAGAAATATTGGATAAAAATGGCATATAGATACTCAAACGCAGATCTGATCAAATTGCTCTTGAAAACAGCACCTTCCGCCGATACAACTCACAAAACGGAACGATGGCAAAATCATTGGATGGAAGACAATACATTGGAAGAAAATTTCTTGAGACTCTCCCAAATGACGAGATTAGAACTTATCATGATCCACAGAAAATATGAACGAAAAGGAACCAGTAAATGGAGAAAAAGACAACTGCTGCTTGATCTATTGACAAACATTCCCTCAAACGACTGTCTTCCCTCTTCAGTTCCTTTTACTCGTGTAAACTTCTGGGATATCTACAGAAGTTATAGTCAAAACCTCAACCTTCTTCATGGCCATTCAATTCCTCAGTTAAGAAAATTTGCAAAGGAAGTAGGCGTTGAATTGAATACCAAATTGTCCAAAGATGAGTTAATTCTAATATTGTTACTTTTTATCCCTCTTGCCTTACGGATGGGTGAATAAATTTTTGATTATTAGTCAAAAGAAGGTGTGGAACATGGGTTCAATGGTTTTTTTGATGTTTTCAATGTTTGGTATGTCAACGAGCTGTGGCTCAATCAAACTCAAAATGAACTCGAAACGTGATTTTGACATTAACGCATTGCCTGAGGAAACCATGACAACTTGTTTGTTTTTGACATGCTTAGAAAGAAGGTTGAAATGTTCAAATTCTGATATCTGTATTAATTCTCCCTTTTGACTCAACAACTTACCAAATGCCAAAAGTCTTTCTTGTAATTCGATTAAATTAATCTCTACCCCATCACTTTGATACAGGATGTCCACCTTGTCCTTAGATAAAAGCAAGAAAAGTATTGGTTTTTCATTGTTTGGGTTCTGATCTGCAATCCTGTGAGACAACACTTTCCAAAACCAATCCAATTGGACAATATGCACTTTCTCCGTTGTTTTCGATTTGGAATTTCTAAGTTGTTTTGCAATGGTGTCCAGAACCTTACCTAATTGAGGAAAATAAAGCTTTTCTATTATTGCTTTTGCGTCAACAAGCTCTGTTTCAGCGCTTGCAAGATATCCTTGGTGAACTTTCAGATTTGCAGCCAAAATTGATGCACGTAAGAGATCCACGGAGGATGAATTTTTCTTGCCAAACATACGAAGATCATAGATTATCCTTTCAATTTCAAAAACCAAATGATTTGCCTCTGGATTTAGTTTCAAATATCTCAGCTTTGATTCTCCCAAATAATAGAGACATAGTTGCTGACTGAACAAGGCTTCTGCTGTAGGAATGATTGAAGTTAGTATGTTCCATCCTTGAACAATATCTTTTTCATTATTGGAAGATATATATTCAAGTGCTTCCAAGAAGAGAGCCCTACCTTCATTGTCGCTGGTTCGTTGCATTTTCAGTGCTTCGAATAGAATTTTTTTCATAGCTTTCAAACGAAGCACATCTCCCATTTCGTAATAGAGCTTTCCCAGTTCGAAGACAGTAAAGCCAAATTCTGCTGGGTTCATGGAAGCAAGTTGCAGGCTTAAAGCATCGAGAAAATATACTTTTGCTTCATTGAATTTTCCGTGATATCTATGAATTTGCCCTAGGTTCACCATTGTCCTTGCGATTTCAATGTAATTGTCCTTTGGCGTGATTTCGATTGCATTTTGAAGGTAATCTAACCCTTTTTGCAAATCCCCCAACAGTGAAAAAGAGTATCCTAAATTATTGAGAATTCGAGATTTCATGTCATGAGTACCTATGTCCTCATATAGCTTAAGCGCTTGCAGATGATTTTCAAGCGATCTTCTTATTTCTCCTTGGGTGGCAATGATATTCCCATAGTAATGATGATATTTTGCCTGTATGAGTTTATTCCATTTCGTTTCAAATTCATGAAAATTTACTTTTTGTAAAGTTTTATGTGCACCTTCAAAATCATCCAATTTCCATTGAACAAAGGACAGTTCAAGATTTGCAAACGCTCGAATCAGTTTGTTATTTGATTTGTTTGATAACTCAGACAAAATTTCTTTCGACTTTTTGTAATTGCCTTCAAGTCTAGCAATGATTGCACAACCTAGTTCTTTTTCTCCCTGTTCTTTCACTTTTTGCACAAGTTCAATTACTGTTGATGGGCTAATCGTAATCATCAATTCAAACAGATATGAAGAACCATTCATTAAATTAAAAATAATTAAAAAATCCTACTACTTTAGGCTTCCTTCTATCTAATGTAGATTTTTAATCAAATTCAATATGAATTTCAGTTATCAAAATTCGAAAAAAGATAAATAGACTGAAAATTCACAAAACCTGTTGAAAAATCTCCTGTCCATTCGATTGATTGTGGGAATGATAGCTCCTTTATTCTTTGAAATGAGCCTAATTTTTCTCTATTCAAGCATCCGATATGATTTGCTTGATCCACGGGCTATCTTAGGTGCAATTGTATTTTTCTTTTGGATAGTGGCCATGTATGTCATGTCTCCTTTCCTTTTGGTTATGTTTGGAAACTTTGAGCGGAGATTTGGAGAAAAAATAACTCAAGGGTTGCATGAAGTCCTTATTCCTTTAGATACTAAGACTAAGGATGAACCGCTTCATTCAAGCTTGAATTTGGATCTTAATGTTGCAAAAGAAGAACGGGAAGAGGTGTTGAAATCAATAGAGAATAGCCTAGTCCCACAGTTGTCACGGCATGCTGTCAAATATTACATTGATTCTTTTTATTCCCGTGACTATGAAAAATCCAATCGACGTGCGTTGGACAATTTGGAATACTATGAATCACTCGCTCTATTTTCCATTTATTGTGCTTTTTTTTTGCTCATCGATATCATTTTAATATGGATCATGAAATTTTATACTGTTGAACTTTTTTTCATTACCTTAGACCGTATTGAGACTTGGAACTTTGTATATGCATTTTCCATTATTTTTGTTTTTGGCATCCTATTTTTGACCTATGCATTCATTCATTCACTTCCATACATCGATGAATATGTGTCCTTCACAGTTCCAATTATGTTTCGTGAATCCTCAATGTCAAGCTTCATACGCAAAGAAAGTATCCGCGCAATTGTTTCATACAATTTTGACAACCTTGTCTCCAGAAAGGAGCAACGGCAGATAGCCAATACCATATCAAATACGTTAGATCATTTGCTTCATGATTTGTTGGAGGATGAGTTGATGATTACCTCTCGAAAGCGGCTTGCACTGAAATTGGCTTGGAGGGAATATGCCAAATATTTGCGTGAACGCGTCGAAATAAAAGAAACACAAGGAAAGCAACGTTTTTTGGATCGATTGTTGCTGGGTGAAAAAATTGGAAAAATGCAAATAGACGAATCGGAATTGTTGGGTCTGAATTCTGACTTGTCCTTCATCAGGGGTCAACTGAACAAGTGGCAAAAACTGAATTCGGCACAAAGAACCTTGGTATTTCTTTCTCTATATCGAATCACTGAACGTCTCATCAAGGAAGCGGTTTCTTCCTTTGTCGATTTGGATGAACAGCCATTGAACTTTTTTGAGCAAACGCGAGTCCTACTTGAGAAAAACATTCTTTCAACCAGTGCTTATGACAAAATCAACGAATTTAGATATACAAGAAACAAGCTGATTCATGAACCGGGAATGTCATTGGACGTGTCATCAAACGTCATATCCCAAGTACTCACTGCATTGAATCAAATGGTCGGCAAAATGGCAAAACTGACGGACGAAGCTGAAGAATAGATCGCAAAATGATCGACAATGGTTTCTATCATCAAGTTTTTTTGAGCTGACAATGCAGAAGTCATATGAAAACGTATTCCCTTCAAATCAGGGATATTGTAGATGAGGCTGATAATGTCAAATCCTTCTATTTGGATAAACCAGAAACCTTTTTGTTCAGTCCAGGTCAATTCTGCTGGATAGGACATCCTGACTTACCTAACCAATTCTCTCCTATGGCCATTGCTTCTGGCACCAAAGAGAATTTTCTCCTGTTCACCATTCGAGCATGGGGCGAAGTAACACAACGGCTTTTTGCATTGCACAAAGGAGACAGAATCATCGTATCTGAACCACAGGGAAGTGCCCTTCCTCTTGATAGAGTAGGTGCCCAATCAATTCTCTGCATTGCAGGAGGTACAGGAATAACTCCAGTGCGATCCCTTTTCCACTCCTTGTCACAAGGTCAAGTAACGATCCTTTATGGAAGCAAAACTTATGATCAGCTTCTCTACAAGAATCAGTTGCCTGAGTGGAACGCAGAAATTATTCTTGAACAAGATGAAACAGGTCAACACAAAATTGGACTTGTCACTGACCTTATCGATGGAAAAAAGCATGATCTTGCCTTTGTTGTCGGGCCGACACCGATGCTAAAGGCTGTTAACCAAAAGCTTTTGGAAAATGGATGGCAAATAGATGAGATTTTCCTGAGCGTTGAGAAATTTGTAAACGATGATGTTTTTGGCCCAATATTTCCTTTACGGGAATTGATCAAACTACGGGATTACCTAGGTCAGATTATTCCAACCTAGGCCTCTCCTCCTGGAATTGACTGGACAGGGTACACCTGCATCAACGGTTCCAAATCGTAATAGACAGTGGCAAGATCTGCAACAAAAACCTCTTTCATTATCTGCATCTTTCGTCTATAAGTCAGCCAGTCCCTAACTTCTCGGAAATACGTGAAGGATCGTTGCTCTCCATTCATCTTTAGGGTAAACCGTTTGATTCCTTCCTTGCCCAACTGGATTTGCATTGCTTCAAACGGATGCTTCAATTCATAGCCTCCTCCATGGGGTGTAAGATTGAGATTAAGAAAATGCCGTTCTAATCCTAGCCGGTAGACTCTTTCTCCTGATTTCCATCCATCAAGAAATGCGGACTTCAAATTAGGATTTGTTTTTACAGCAACCAACCCTTCTTCTGGATTCAAAGCGATGGGCATCATACCATTGTAACGTTGTGTACCAATGATATGCTCAAAATCATTTCCTGACAGCCCTTGGTGAGTAATTGAGTCCTTCAACCTGAATTCCAGTCCATCAAAAATATCTTGGGCGGTTTTGTCTCTGTTTTTGGAATTGATGCCTTCTGTCTTTCGAAATTGTTCCACATATAGGTTTTTGGCATCTCCTTCAAGCAACACTATGTCTCCATGAGGCGTATCCACTTTGTGATAGCCGTCTGTGTCTGCAAGCCACGTATCTGGATAATAGAGCCGATCTCCTCCTACATGGCCAGAGCAATGGACAACCAAAAATCTCCGACCCGTATCTTCCCATGAAACTGGATCTTTGACCTTATACATCGCGGCGAAATGATTTCCTTTGCCCAGTTGCTTCAATTCTTCTTCCCCTAGACGGCACTGTGCATCCTTGAGATGCGACACCAATTTGTCATCATCCACCTGCTCCATCAATTCATAGACTGAAAACCCGCAGCCGTTCGGCATTGAATTGTTTGTAGCTATCATTCCATCAAAGCTCATGCGAAAAATTCCGCCATATGAAAATCCACGACGAGTTCTTTCGAGATTTAGTGAGCACGTCCCATCAGGTGCGAACATAACAAACGTTTTAGCAGTGTCTATGTCTGCTCCCAATCTGGTTGCTGCATAAAGCACTTTAGCATAACCGACTTCCATTATTTTCGGAGCAATGTCACCAATGCGATTGCCGGCAGCAATGGAAAAGATCCTTTCCTTCGCCAATTTCATCCATTTTTCAAAGCCTTCGGTCACACCAACGTGCTTAATTGTTATAGAATTAGGAAAAACATTCTCCTCTATCATAGTACTCACGAGTGAATGAGTATTCTTTTGTTTAACAATTTCCTATTTTAAAAACTTATCTTCAAATGAAAGGGACGGATGAATATTCAGCTTGTAGTAAACTTTCCTTTGGTCAGTACTCGAAAATCTCACAAAATGGTATGCCATTCTGGTGAGAATTTTCTAGGAAATTGCCAAACCGCATGCCAAAAATGAAAACATTCTTTATTTTTTGAGAACATGCTTTTCATGTCTTGTCTGCCATCCCATTGATAATTGCCCATAGAGGTGATTCTGGCACCAAGCCAGAAAATACCATGATTGCATTTGAATCCGCCATTGAAAACGGTGCTGACATTGTTGAACTTGATGTTCAAATGACTAAGGATGGATCTGTAGCGGTTCTTCATGACCGCTCATTGAAAAGGGTTGCAGGAGTGGATTTGCCACTTTATCAACTTACCTTGGCTGAAGCAAAAAAACTGGATGTCGGGATTTGGAAAGGAGACGAGTTCAAAGGATTAAAAATACCTTCATTGACCGAAGTGCTGGAAAATTTTAATGGAAAAATATCTATGATTATTGAACTGAAACCCCAATATTTCCATTTGGAAGAAGATTATGGGCTTGAAAGAAAAGTGCTTGAAATAATGGATGAGTGCAGCGCGAAATTAGGCAACGGCTATATTTCTGTGCGGTCGGAAAGCTCCTACGCTTACCTTGTCTCCAATTCGCAGTACCCTGTGGGATTGATGCAAAAAAAGAGAACTGCTTCGGAAATGAACAGAATTGTTGAGGATTACAACATAAAATTTGCTCAGATTCGCTTGAATCAGTATACAGCCGCTGAAGTTGAGGAGCTAAAACGGTTCGGTGCGAAAATCACAGTGTTTTATGGAGACAGACCCAGTGAATGGCAAACAATTCTTGGGTGGAATGTCTACGGGATATTCACAAACTATCCAAAAAATTTGAAGGATTATTTGTCAGCTTTCCCCTCAAGAATGAAATAATGTTTTAAGACAATGAGTCATAATGGCTTGAATGAGGATACTGGTCTTTTCTGACACTCATATTGGTGGAAAATTCAACAATGAAATGTTTGAGAAGGGAGTTAATCTCATAAACCAGACTGATGCAGATTTTTACTTGTTTACTGGTGATTTAACTGACCAAGGTACCCTGCAGGAATACAAGGACGCAACCGAAAAATTCCTACCAAAGATAAAAAAACCTGTTCTCTATGTTCCTGGAAACCACGATGTGAAAAATGTCGGTGATCTCCTTTGGGAAGAGTTTCTAGGCCCTCGGTATTTTGTCCATGTGGACGAAGAGAAAAAAGTGAAAATTCTTGGTCTCGATTCAAATGAACCTGACAAAAATACTGGGAGAATTGGCGAAAAAGGCATAAAAAGAATTTATTCGGAATTTTCTGGTTTAGACGAATCATGGACAAAAATTTTAGTTTTCCATCACCAAACCCTTCCAATCAAGTACACAGGAAGAGAAAGATCGGCCATTACAGATGCAGGGGACGTAATTGATGCGATCCTTAAATGCAATGTCCAATTGGTAGTCAACGGTCATAGACACATTTCTAATGTTTATCTCCTTTCGGACAGTGATGATTCATCTCTTGTAGTAAACTGTGGAACAATGTCATGCAGAAAGACCAGATATAAAGAGGAATACTCCTTGACCTTAATTGATTTTGATCTCCCTTCAAGACAGGCTGAGGTGCAAGTAATTCAACTCAATAATGGAGACGAACCAGTTGCGTCTACACGTTTCAAAGGCCGAGTGGCAAAACGCCTTGCACCTCAAACCAAAAGAAATTGGGGCAAGCTACTTGCGCGTATCATTCAGATTGGCAACACGGAATTCTCGGACACCAACTTCAAATCGGAAACCTTCGCAAAAATGGTCAGCATTGTCAACTTGATGGATTGTGAGTTGGTTGTTCATTGTGGCGATGTCACAAGCTCGTCATATTTCTCTGAATTCAGCATGGCAAAAATTTTCATGGATCAGATACAGCATCCACAGCTAATTGTGCCTGGACCACGTGATTATTTTCCTCTCGGATATGAATTGTTTCGAAAGTACTTTTATAGGAGATAAAAGAGGTGGGATTTTTGTCTAAAGAAACACAGATCATAAGAGGACAGGAGTTCGGCTTACTTTCTGAAATAGGAGAAAAAATAAAACTAATTCCGAAAATAGAGTCAAAAACCGTTTTCGTAAGCTCAAAGGGATGGAAGAAGATATACTTCACGAAGAAGTTCTCTAAAACCCCAACAGTAGTTTCAATGGCAAGACCGAAAAAGGGATGGGCAAAACCAAGAAGTTTCACTCCTCCTAAAATATCAATACCAAGAGTGACCATAAAGACCATAGACATACCGAG